>JBJEMO010000237.1:0-31403 GCA_051879715.1 Bilifractor sp. | reverse complement strand
ACCTGAATGAGGTTCTGGGCGTAGAGGCTCCGCCAACGCTTGGTGAGATCCGCGAGGAGATCAATCATGCTGAGGAGTTCGGCAAAAAGATTCCGGCGGGGATGAGCAAAGCTGATTATGCACAGTTCCGTCTGCAGGGCGCATTGACTGAGGAGGATGACTTCGATCTTCTGGTGATGGGCCGGACACAGGGAAAGGGATGCTACTGCTATGTCAATGGACTGCTGCAGGCACAGCTGCAGAAGCTGCAGGCAAATTATCCTTATATTGTTGTGGATAATGAGGCAGGCCTTGAGCATATCAGCAGGGGCATTCTTCCGAGCATGGAAACTGCGATTCTTGTCAGCGACTGCTCCAGAAGAGGTGTGCAGGCGGCAGGCAGGATCAAAGACCTGATTGCAGAATGCCATCTGAATCCGCAGAGAATCGGTCTGATTGTCAACCGCGCGCCGGGCGGAAAGCTGAATGCAGGTACAGAGGAAGAGATTGAGAAGCAGGGACTGGAGTTGCTCGCTGTGGTTCCTGCAGATGATACGGTATATGAGTTTGACTGCGATGGGAAGCCATCCGTAGATCTGCCGGAGGATTCACCGGTCAGAAAGGCCCTGATGGACGCTATCCGCAAGCTTGGACTCTGACCAGAGGTTAACAGACTATACTTTTATATTATTTCATTTACAAGAAAACATTAACATAATACTTTTTACAGACACCATACTACTTTTGAGGAGGACAAAAGCATGGCATTCAGATCATATTCGATCGAAGAACTCGAGGCAGCGACCAATCGGCTATTGGAAACCGGCGCGAAGGTAGGTGCGGATTCCTACCAGGCCAGACTGAAGAATCAGACCCCACATTGTGGATTTGGAGAGAAGGGTATCTGCTGCCGGATCTGTCGCATGGGACCATGTCGTATTACACCGAAGGCACCGCGCGGAATCTGCGGCTGTGATGCGCATGGTATTGTAGGAAGAAACTTCCTTCGCTTTGTAGCTGGAGGCGCTGCAACCCATTCTGACCATGGCCGTTCTATCTGTGATACGCTGTATCATACAAAACCGGAAGGCCCGTACACTGTCAAGGATCCTGAGAAGCTGATCCGCATCGCAAAGGAGTGGGGCGTTGAGACCGAGGGCAAGGACATCTATGATCTTGCTCATGAGGTTGCATATATGGCCATGGAGGAATACGGCAAGGTATTTGGCGTACAGAGATGGCTTTCCCGTGCACCGGAGCATACAAGAGAGCTCTGGAAGAAGGCAGATATTGAGCCAAGGGCTATTGACCGTGAGATTTCCTGCTCCCTGCATATGACACATATGGGCAACTCCTCTCTTCCGGAGGCATTGATCCGTCAGTCACTGCGTGCAGGTATGTCCGATGGATGGGGCGGCTCCATGGCAGGTACTGAATTTTCTGACGTACTGTTTGGAACGCCAAAGCCGGTTGATACGACCGCAAACCTTGGCGTTATGGTCGAAGAGAATGTCAACATCGTTGTACATGGCCATGATCCGGCACTTTCTGAGCTTGTCTGCGATTATGCAGAGGACCCGGAGATGATTGAACTTGCGAAGAGTGTTGGCGCGAAGGGCATTACCGTATCCGGTGTCTGCTGCACATCGAATGAGGTGGCAATGCGCCGTGGCATTCCGATGGCAGGCAATTTCCTGCAGCAGGAAAATGTCGTTCTGACCGGTGCATGTGAAGCAATTGTCGTAGATGTACAATGTATTTTCCCGGCACTCGGACCGCTGTCCAAGTGCTTCCATACAAAGTTCATCACAACCTCCCCAATTGCCAGAATGCCAGATTCTGATTTCATCGAGTTCGATGTAGAGGATGCAGACAAGCAGGCGAAGCTGATCGTGGAGACAGCTGTAAAGAATTTCAAGAACAGAAAGCCGGAGCTGGTGCATATCCCGCAGCTGAAGACAAAGGCAACAGTGGGATATTCTGTAGAAGCGATCAAGAAACAGCTTAACGTCGTTACAAACTCCCAGGTTGACAAGCTGGATACGCTCCAGCCTCTGGTAGACTGTCTTAAATCCGGTGTCATCCGTGGCTGCGTAGCGATGGTTGGATGTAACAACCCGAGAGTCCGTCCGGATACCGCACATATCGGCCTCATGAAGAAGCTGATTGCAAACGACATTCTGATCGTTGCGTCCGGATGCTCCGCACAGGCTGCAGCAAGAGTCGGCCTGATGGATAAGGACGCAAAGGAGATCTGCGGAACAGGCCTTAAGACTGTATGTGAGCTGGCAGATATTCCGCCGGTACTCCATATGGGATCCTGCGTTGATATCAGTCGTATGTGCGTGCTGGTTTCTGATCTTGCAAAGCAGGCAGGCTGCAATATTTCCCAGCTTCCGGTCGTAGGATGCGCCCCGGAGTGGATGTCTGAGAAGGCAGTGTCCATTGGTAACTATGTTGTTGCAACCGGTATTGATACCTTCCTTGGTGTCGAACCCGGCGTTTCCGGATCTGATCAGATTACCAATCTTCTTACGGGCGGAATCCGTGACTGGGTAGAGGCAGCTTACACCTTCGAGCCGGATATCGACAAGCTTGGTGATGCCATGATCGAAAGAATCGAAGAAAAGAGAAAAACACTCGGAATCTGAGTGAAAATGCGTTATAATACACAATAAGAGTGCAGAACAGATGCCACTTGACCATCAAAATGATGAATTCCTGATGGGAGAGAGGCATCTGCGCACCGGAAGCTTTTGGAGGCTTTTTATGAAAATAGCAGTCACCGGAAAGGGTGGCGTCGGCAAGACCACATTTGCGGCAACGCTGGCCAGGATGTATGCGGATGATGGCAACGGTGTGCTTGCAGTAGATGTGGATCCGGATGCAAACCTGGGGCTGGCGCTGGGCTTTTCTGATGAAGAACTTGATCAGATCGTACCGATTACCAAGATGCGGGAACTGATCAAGGAGAGGACAGATCTGGACGAGCTCACCAACATGTACAAGCTGAACCCGAAGGTCGATGATCTTCCGGACAAGTACGCCAGAGAGAAGAACGGCGTCAAGCTTCTGCTTCTCGGGACTGTGGACACAGCAGGACGGGGGTGCGTATGTCCGGAGCATGTACTGCTGCGGAGACTGATCCATCACCTGATGCTCAGAAGCAACGACGTTGTGATCATGGATATGGAAGCCGGTCTCGAGCATCTGGCAAGAGGCACGACAAAGGGCATGGACCAGTTTATTGTGGTCATCGAGCCTGGGGCCAGAAGCATTCAGACATACAGAAATGTTAAGAGGCTTGCCGCACAGCTTGGGATTAACGATGTAAATGTGGTGGCAAATAAAATCCGTGATGAAAAGGACGAGGAATTCGTCCGATCCCGCATACCGGAAGAGAATCTCCTGGGATTTATCCACTACAATACAGATATCATGGATGCGGACAGGCAGGGCTGCTCGCCCTACGATTACAGCAGGCAGCTCCTTGAAGAAGTGCGTTCTATTAAAGAAAAAATAGATCAAATAAAAAACGCGGAGGTGGAAAAATGACACTATTTGATGTGATTTTTCAGGGAAATGACGCTGTTTACGGTTTAACCGAAAAAGCCGTAGACGATGCCATCGCAAAGTATGGCGCTGACAAAAAGGTAGGTTTTCCGGGCACCGCATACAGCATTCCTTGCTACTATGCCGTTACCGGAACAAAGGTAGGAACCCTGGGTGAACTCAAGGATGCACTTGCAGTAGTCAAGACGCTCATGACAAGAGAGGCAAAGCTCAACGATGCATTGATGTCCGGCGTTGCAACCGCACTGCTTGCCGAGTTTATCGAGGTTCTGAAGTACATCGATAACGATACACCTTATGAGGCTCCGTACACAGGACATCTGCCGGATCCGGTCATCCGTGAGCTGGGTGTTCCGCTGGTTACCGGTGATATTCCGGGTGTTCCGGTTATCATCGGCGCAGCTCCGACCGCCGAAGAGGGTGCTGCACTTGTAAAGTCCTACCAGGAGCAGGGTCAGCTGGTTACCCTTGTCGGTGGAATCATCGACCAGTGTATCGAGCAGAAGGTAAAGCTGGGTGCGAATGTCCGTGTTATTCCGCTGGGTAAGGACATCACTGCTGTTGCCCATGTTGTGTCTGTCGCGATCCGTGCGGCTCTGATTTTCGGCAACATCAAACCGGGAGATGCTGCAGGCTTGATGGCATACACTAAGGAGCGTGTTCCGGCGTTTGTCAATGCCTTTGCACCGCTCAATGAGGTCATTGTGGCAGCCGGCGCCGGCGCTATTGCACTTGGTTTCCCGGTACTCACCAACGAGGATACATTTGCAGTACCTGAGTGTCTGATTCCGAATGTTCCGGTTGAGAAGATGAATGCTGCTTCTCTTGAGGCGAGAAATATCAAGATCAAAATCACAAAGGTTGATATTCCGGTTTCCTTCGGTTCTGCATTTGAGGGAGAAATTGTCCGCCGTGGCGATATGCAGGTTGAATTCGATGGCTCCCGTGTAGACTGCTGTGAGCTGGTACAGATGAAGGATCCCTCTGAGATTGAGGATCATTCCTTCGAGCTGATCGGCCCGGACTTTGATGAGTTCCCTGTTGGCAGCAAGCAGTCTATCGCCTATGTGGTAGAGGTAGCTGGTAAGAACATGCAGGCTGATTTTGAACCTGTATTTGAGCGTAAATTCCATTCTTACCTTAACTGCATTGAGGGACTGATGCATACAGGCCAGCGTGATATGATCCGTATCCGTATCAGCAAGGATACCTTTAATGCTGGATTCAGAGCAAAAGACCTTGGTGAGGTTCTTTATACACAGATCAAGAACGAGTTTGCAGCCGTTGTAGACAAGTGTCAGGTAAAGGTTTATACAAAACCGGAGGACTGCACAAAGATCCGTCATGAGATTGCAGTTCCGATTTTTGACAAGCGTGATGAGAGACTTGCGAGCATGACAGATGAAGCTGTTGATGTATATTACAGCTGCATCATGTGCCAGGCATTCTCTCCGAGCCATGTGTGCATCGTTACACCGGAGCGTCTTGGACTTTGCGGAGCCGTTTCCTGGTTTGACGCAAAGGCTACCCACGAGCTGGATCCGAACGGACCGTGCCAGGTTGTTACGAAGGAGCGTCCGATTGATGAAAGGATCGGAGAATACGAGGATGTCAATGAAGCTGTCAAGAAATTCTCTCAGGGTGCATTGGATGATGTTTCCCTGTATTCCATCATGGAGAAGCCGATGACCTCTTGCGGATGCTTCGAGTGCATCTGTGGTGTAGAGCCCTTCTCCAATGGCGTCTGCATTGCAAACCGTGAGTATGTAGGTCAGACACCTCTTGGCATGACATTCTCCGAGCTGGCTTCCATGACAGGCGGCGGTGTTCAGACACCTGGATTCATGGGCCATGGCAAGCTCTTTATCTCTTCCAAGAAGTTTATGAAGGCCGAGGGTGGTATCGCAAGAATTGTATGGATGCCGAAGGATCTGAAGGATCAGGTTGCAGAAGCTGTGAACAAGACAGCAAAGGAACTGTATGGCATTGACAACTTCTCAGATATGATCTGTGACGAAACCATCACCACAGATCCGGAAGAGCTGGTTGCATGGCTGACAGAGAAGGGTCATCCGGCTCTGACTATGGATCCGATGATGTAAGGGTGAGACACCCTTTGATGTGCGTGGCCGTCCTGCCTTGCAGTTAATATGTGGCGGGACGGTTGATGCATGTAAAAGTCTGATGCAGCAAACGATCGTGCCTATTCAGGTGTGATGGTTTTATATTATTTTTACCCGCTTAGGAGGAACAAGAGAAATGCCGTTTAACCGTAAAGCACACAAATTTAATGCCTCGATCAATGAGGTTGAAATCGGAACAGGCGACAAGGCGATCAAAATCGGAGGAGAGAATACATTCCCATTCTATGGTTTTGACGGGTCCCTTGGCGCAGGCCCCAAGATTGGTGTAGAGATTACAGACCTTGGACTCGATGGAGAGCCGGAAGGCGTAAAGGCATATTATGCCGGCTGCAATACCATCGGAGAAATCGCAAAGAAGGCGGCCCAGATGCCGGGTGGAGATTTCGTTGTACTTCGTTTGGCTGGCGGAGACCCGAACGGAGCCAATAAGTCTGTAGAGGACCTGGTTGCGGTTGCCAAAGAGGTAGCAGAGGCCATCGATACACCACTTGTCGTAGAGGGGTGCAAGAATGTCGAGAAGGATGCGGAGCTTCTCGCAAAGGTTGCTGAGGCACTTCAGGGCAGAAACATTGTGGTAATGTCTGCAAAGGAAGAGAACTACAAGGCAATCGGCGCTGCAGCAGGTCTTGCCTACGGCCAGAAGGTCGGTGCAGAATCTGCAGTGGATATCAACCTTGCAAAACAGCTGAATGTCGTAATGACACAGCTCGGTGTTCCGGCTTCCAGCATTGTAATGAATACAGGCTCGGCTGCTGTAGGATATGGCTTTGACTACACCATTTCTACCTTTGACCGTGTACGCGCTGCCGCACTCGGACAGGACGACAAGATGCTCCAGATGCCGATTATCACACCGGTTGCATCTGAAACATGGGTTGTCAAGGAGTCTACGGCTGCAGAGGAAGATGCTGAGGAAGGATGGGGACCGGTTGAAGCCCGTGGAATTTCCATGGAGGTACAGACGGCAACGGCCTGTCTTGTATCCGGCTCTGATGCTGTAATTTTGAAACATCCGGAATCTGTCAAAACAATTTCTAAATTGATTCAGGAATTAGTCTAAAGAGTGCAGAGGAGGATATAGAATTATGGCATTAAACGGAATTCAGATTTTCAAACTGACCCCGAAGAAAAACTGTAAGGAATGTGGATGCCCCACCTGTATGGCATTTGCCATGAAGGTTGCACAGGGCGCAAAGCAGATCAGTGAATGCCCCCATATGTCTGCAGAGGCACTGGAACAGCTCTCTGAGGCAACTGCTCCGCCAATGAAGACGATCAAGGTCGGTACCGGTGACAATGAGCATACCCTTGGTGGCGAGACCGTTCTGTACAGACATGAGAAAACATTTGTAAATAAAACCGTATATGCTGCAAATATCTGCACATGTATGGATGATGCCGAGATTGATGACAGACTGGCACAGGTCAAGGCTGTAGACTACGATCGTATCAACGAGCGCATGTATACAGAAATGATCAATGTAAACTTTGGTAAGGATACCACGCCAGAGCAGTATGCTGAGGTGGCGAAGAAGGCTGCCGCCGTACGTCCGGTCATCCTTTCTGTCAAGGATGAGGCTGCTGCAAAGGCTGCACTTGATGCGGTTAAGGATACAAAGCCTGTTCTTAACGGCGCAGACGCTTCCAATTACGAAGCATTCAGCAAGCTTGCCACGGATGCGGGTGTTGTGCTTGGCGTAAGCGGATCCAGTATTGAGGAGCTTTACGATACGATTCAGAAGATCGAAAAGCTGGGCAACAAGAATCTGATCCTTGATATCACGATGGATTCCCTCAAGGCTACCTTTGAGGCTGCTGTTGTGATCAGACGTGCTGCTCTTTCTGATGGAGAGCGCAGCTTCGGTTATCCGTCTATCGTAAATGTGAACAAACTCACAGATGACAGAGAAATGCAGCAGTCGCTGGCAGCCCTGTTCACCCTGAAATATGGTTCCATTATCATTGTAGACAAGATGGATTACGCTATGGCGCTTCCGCTGTACGGCCTGCGTCAGAATCTGTTCACAGATCCGCAGAAGCCAATGAAGGTTGCACCTGGCATCTATCCGATCAATGGGGCTGATGAGAATTCTGTATGCCTGACAACAGTTGACTTTGCTCTTACCTACTTCCTGGTTTCCGGTGAGCTGGAGCGCTCCGGTGTTCCCTGCAATCTGATTATTTCTGATGCCGGCGGACTTTCCGTTCTGACATCCTGGGCAGCAGGAAAGCTTTCTGCAACATCTATTTCAAAGTATGTACAGGAGAATGTTGAGAGCAAGATCAAGAATCGTACGCTGATTATTCCTGGCAAGGTAGCAGTTCTGAAGGGTGACCTTGAGAATAAGCTTCCGGGATGGAAGATTGTTGTAGCTCCTCTTGAGGCTGTACAGCTTGTTAAATTCCTGAAGGATATGAAAGCAAACGGAGAGATCTGAGTCTCTTTTTCAGAGTGACAGGCATCTGTCCCGCATTAGGCCGGTTCCGTTGCTGAAAATTTATAATAAAAAAGGAGATAAAAAATGGCAAAATTTATTACAATCGGTGAACGAATCCATTGCATTTCCCCGGCAATCCGCAAGGCTATGGACAACAGAGAGCCGGAAGCAATCCTGAAACGCGCAAAGGAACAGATTGATGCAGGCGCTACCTATCTTGATGTCAATATCGGACCTGCTGAGAGCGATGGACCGGAGCGGATGAAATGGGCAGTTCAGCTGATCCAGAGCAATTTCGACAATGTTCCGCTGGCTCTTGATACGTCCAATAAGGCTGCGATTGAGGCAGGTATTTCCGTTTACAACCGTTCAAAGGGAAAACCGATTATCAATTCTGCCGATGCCGGTGACCGTATGAGCAATATCGATCTTGCAGCGGCGAACGATGCAATTGTAATTGCACTCTGCTCCAATGGTCCGATTGCTGCAGACAATGATGAGCGTATGATGCATTGCCAGAACATGCTTGAGCATGGCATGGAGCTTGGTATGGAGGCCGAGGATCTCTGGTTTGATCCGCTGTTTGTTGTTGTTAAAGGTATGCAGGATAAGCAGATGGAGGTTCTTGAGTGCATCAAGATGTTCTCGGATATGGGACTGAACTCCACCGGTGGTCTCTCCAATAACTCCAACGGTATGCCCAAGAACATCCGTCCGATCATGGATTCTGCGCTTGTTGCCATGGCAATGATGCAGGGCCTCACCTCTGCAATTGTCAATCCGTGTGACCAGAGACTGATGGAGACCATCAAGTCCTGTGATGTATTCAAAGGAAATACACTGTACGCAGATTCTTATCTGGAGCTGTAAAGCAGGATTTCGGAAACATGAGCTCCGGGAAGCATACTTCCCGGGGTTCTTTTCATCTATATGGAAAGTGGAAAGCTATAAGAAAGCTATAAAAATAGGATAATATATGCGTTTATACAGCTGATCTGGATGCTGCGTTATGAACGCGTTTTATCATGAGGATGCTGCCACTGTTTTTGTGTATTTTGTGATTGGGATGCAATTTCAGAATGTCAGCTTCGGGATCCAAGGGTGTGCGGACTCCCTGTATTATCATTGCGGGAAATCAGGAGGAGAGTTATGTACAAGATTACATTTGTATCAGAAGAGGGAAATAAAACAGAGGCATTCGCAAATGATGGTGAAACCCTCCTTTCGATTGCACAGAAGAGCAATGTCGCCATTGATGCCCCCTGTTCAGGAAATACGTCCTGTGGAAAATGCCGGGTGAAAATATTGTCAGGATCTGTGGATTCCAGGCAGACCAGACATATCACCGATGAGGATTATGCCGCCGGATGGAGACTGGCCTGCGCCAGTAAGGTGATAGGTGATGTTACGGTTGAGGTACCGGATATTGCCTCGGCTTACAAATCGAGAATGAAGGTTGCCGACCTAAGTTCTCCGGAAGAACTGAAGATATTCACAGATGCAACGGACAGCGTAAAGGCCGCAGGCTTTTCCTTCACAAATAGTATGGGTGTCATTGAACTGGAGATGCAGGCACCTTCACTGGATGATACCATGCCGGATAATGAGAGGGTTACGCGTGCCATTCAGAGCAAGACCGGGATTGCGAAGGTGACACTCCCATATTCTGTTATGCGCAAGATGGCACATGTCCTGCGCAAGTGTGATTTTCATGTGAAATGCGTTGTGCGGACGACAGCCACCAATGTTTTTGTATACGATATGCTTCCTGCATCTATGGATGTGATCATTGGAGGGCTGGCAGTTGATATCGGAACGACAACTGTGTCTGCAGTCCTGCTGAATATGAAGACAGGGGAAATTCTGGGAAAGGCATCATCCGGAAACGGGCAGATCCGGTATGGCGCCGATGTCATCAACCGTATCATTGAATCACAGAAACCCGGTGGTGGGAAAAGGCTGCAGGATGCCATCATAAAGGAGACGATCAACCCGATGATCCAGGAGATCTGCAAGGCGGCAAAGTTTCCTGCAAGTCATATATACAGGATGGCTGTTGCAGGAAATACTACAATGAATCATCTTCTGTTTGGCGTCGACGCAGATCCGATCCGCAAGGAGCCCTACATTCCAACCTTTTTCAAGACCAACTCCCTGTTTGCCTCGGATATCGGGATTGCGGTGCATCCTGATGCACACATCATTCTTGCACCGAATATCGGAAGCTATGTCGGAGGTGATATCACGGCAGGAGCCTTTATCAGTATGATCTGGAACCGGCCTGAGATGTCACTGTTCATTGATCTTGGTACAAATGGAGAACTTGTATTTGGCAACTCGGATTTTCTGGTGAGCTGTGCATGTTCCGCGGGTCCCGCGTTTGAGGGCGGGGATATCAGCTGTGGCATGCGGGCAACCGACGGCGCCATTGATGCCATAACGATTGATAAGGAGACAATGGAACCCACGCTGAGCATCATTGGAGATAAGGGGCAGAAACCTGTCGGATTGTGCGGCTCAGGTCTGATCGATACAATTGCGGAGCTTTACGTGAATGGAATCATCAATCCGAAGGGCAAATTTGTCCGTGAAGGTGAGAGGATCCGTCATGACAAGTATGGTATGGGAAGCTATGTAATTGCCTTTGAAAAGGATGCGGACAGTGTCAAGGATATTGAGATCACAGAGGTTGATATCGACAATTTCATCCGGGCAAAGGGCGCGATCTTTTCCGCCATTCGCACGATGCTCCGCCAGCTTGAGCTTCCTGTGGAGGTCATCGATGATGTATATGTAGCCGGTGGAATCGGAAGCGGCATCAATATGAAAAATGCGGTTACAATCGGTATGTTCCCGGATATTCCGCTGGAGAAATTCCACTATATCGGCAATTCATCTCTTACAGGGGCGTACACGATGCTGCTTTCGCGGGAGGCAGAGCGTAAGGTATACGCGCTCGCGCAGAATATGACCTATATGGAGCTCTCGACAGTCAATACTTACATGGATGAATTTGTAGCCTGCTGCTTCCTTCCGCACACGGACAGCAGTCTGTTTCCATCTGTAAAGCTGCGCTGATGAGGACTGCCAGGGTGCCGGCCAGGCAAATGCAGATATTACGGAATACGGTTCTTTCATCACCGGGTTCCATGTGGGGAATGATTGGAAGATATTTGTATTGTATCTGTAATTATTGAAATATGCACACAAAAGCGAATTTTTGTATTTGTGATTTATTTCACATAAAGTTTGGTTGAAATAGACAAAATCTAAGGGATTCTGCTCCAAAGTGTTGGGCAGGATCCCTTCTTTTTTGGAAGTGGCTGCACAAAAAATACGGATGGTTTTTCCAACACAAAATAGAATATCATCAAAATAATCAGATAAAAAATATATTATTATATCAATAGCAAAAAATAATATGTATATACAGATAAAATGAGAAAAATAAACTGGATACACACTATGAAGTATGTTAAAATAATCAAAGGTACAGTATAGTATATGAGATGCTGTCATAAAGGAGGATAAGAAAGCATGGGCTACAAGTCAGATATTGAGATCGCACAGGAATGTGTAATGGATCCGATTGCAAAGGTTGCCGAGAAGGCGGGAATCTCTGAGGAGTATCTGGAGTATTATGGCAAGTACAAGGCTAAGATTTCCGATAAGCTGATGGATAAGCTGGACAAACCAGACGGAAAGCTGGTTCTGGTTACAGCAATTAACCCGACTCCGGCGGGAGAGGGAAAGACAACAACGTCAATCGGACTGATTGATGCCCTGTCCAGACTTGGCAAGCATCCGGTAGGAGCAATCCGTGAGCCTTCCATGGGACCGGTATTCGGTGTAAAGGGCGGTGCTGCCGGTGGCGGATATGCGCAGGTTGTCCCGATGGAGGATATCAACCTTCATTTCACTGGTGATATGCATGCAATCGGTGCGGCAAATAATCTTCTTGCAGCAATGGTGGATAATTCCATCCAGCAGGGCAACCCCTTTAATATCGACCCCAGAAAGGTGATCTGGAGACGCTGTGTGGATATGAATGACCGCCAGCTTCGTAATGTGATTGATGGTCTCGGAACACGGATGGATGGCGTGCCGCGCTCTGATGGATTTGATATTACAGTGGCTTCTGAGGTTATGGCAACCTTCTGTCTGGCACAGGACCTCATGGACCTGAAGCAGAGATTGTCAAAGCTGATTGTCGGATATACATATGGTAAGGCATCTGAGGAGAAGCCGGTAACAGCCGGGGATCTCGGGGCGGCAGGAGCAATGACCGCACTTCTGAAGGATGCAATCAAGCCGAATCTGGTGCAGACTCTGGAGCATACACCGGTGCTCGTACACGGCGGGCCATTTGCAAATATTGCACATGGATGTAACTCGGTTATTGCGACACGCACGGCGCTGAAGCTTGGTGATTACTGCGTGACAGAGGCTGGCTTTGGTGCAGATCTTGGTGCTGAGAAATTCCTGGATATCAAGTGCCGGTTTGCAGGACTCAAGCCGAATGCGGTAGTGATAGTAGCAACTGTCCGCGCCCTGAAATATAATGGTGGTGTTGCAAAGGCAGATCTCAATGCCGAGAACCTGGAAGCATTGGAGAAGGGACTTCCGAACCTGCTCAAGCATGTAAGCAATATCAAAAACGTATACCATCTTCCCTGCGTTGTAGCCATCAACGCATTCCCGACCGACACAGAGGCTGAGCTGGCTCTTGTGGAGAAGAAATGCAAGGAGCTGGGTGTCAATGTCTGCCTCTCTGAGGTTTGGGCTAAGGGCGGCGAAGGAGGCATTGATCTTGCAAAGGAGGTTATCAGACTCTGTGAACAGGATAATTCTTCCTTTACCTACAGCTATGAGCTGGAGGGAACATCCATTGAGGATAAGCTTAATGCCATTGTGCAGAAGGTTTATGGCGGGGATCATGTGGAATTTACCGCAAATGCCAGAAAACAGCTCAAGAAGCTGGAAGACGCGGGATACAGTAATGTTCCGATCTGTGTTGCTAAGACACAGTACAGTCTCACGGACGATCCGACAAGGCTCGGTGCGCCAAGCGGATTTGTGGTTACCGTGCGCAATCTGAAAATTTCAGCAGGCGCTGGATTCATTGTAGCCCTTACAGGCGAAATCAGTACAATGCCTGGTCTTCCGAAGCATCCTGCAGCAATGGATATTGATGTGGATGAGAACGGCAAGATCACGGGACTGTTCTGATTCCGGCTAACCGGTAAACGGTGAAATGTGCCTGTGCGTAAAGTATGAGGCCTGCTTTTGCTGATCATACGCTGCCTGCGGTTTCGTTGTTGTCTTCGGACAGCAAGCCGCAGGCATTTTTGGTACCGGCAGATTGACATGACTGAGTATAGGAAATAATATTAAAAGGAGAAAAACAACGGTGAGCGATACGAAGGAGAAGAAACATACGGAAGAAGACGTTCCGGTATATCAATTCGCAGATCTTTCCTGCAGGGAATTTACGGAAAGACTTTCCTCTAAAGCCCCGGTTCCGGGTGGAGGCGGCGCCTCGGCTCTTGTGGGTGCGCTGGGTGCATCACTCTGTAACATGGTCGGGAATCTGACAGTTGGGAAAAAGAAGTATAAGGATGTCGAGGCTGAAATTCTGTCTTTGATGGAAAAGGTTACCGCTCTGCAATCTGAGCTGCTGGACTGTATAGAGGAGGATGCGAGGGCCTTTGCGCCGCTTGCTGCTGCCTACAGCCTTCCTCAGACTACGCCTGAAGAAAAGGCACAGAAAGAGAAGGTAATGGAGGAAGCACTGAAAAACGCCTGCGAGGCCCCGATGCATATCATGCGGACGATATGCAGTGTCATAGCAACAATCCGGACGTTCCAGACCAAGGGCTCCGTCCTTGCGGTAAGCGACGCCGGCGTAGCTGCGACCTTGAGCAGTGCAGCCCTGCGTGGCGCCAGCCTTAATGTTTATATTAATACAAAGTCCATGAAGAACAGGGAATACGCGGAGCAGCTGAACAGAGAATGCGATGAGATGCTGGATACCTATTGCACGCTTGCAGACCAGATCTTCCGAGAGGTATTTGAAAAGCTGAACCCTGGAGTTAAAGAGTAATAGACTCTTTTCAATGCGGATAGATGGAAGTAAACTGATAATGAAATAGTCGCCTGAAAAGCAAATATCATATAGTCGCCTGAAAAGCGGAAAGAGGGATTGACAGTCATGGCAAAACAATTATTGGGCAAGGAAGTAAACGCAGATCTGAATCAGCAGATTGTGGACAGAGTGGACGCACTGAAGAGCAGGGGAGTCACGCCGACACTTGGCATCATCCGTGTCGGAGAGAAGGATGCGGACCTGTCCTATGAGCGTGGCGCGACCAAGCGTTGTGAGAAACTGGGAGTTGCATACAGGAAATTTGTATTTCCGGAGAATGTATCCCAGGATGAACTTATGAAAGCGATCGATCAGGTAAATCAGGACAAATCGATCCATGGCGTTCTGATTTTCCGCCCGCTTCCCAGGAGCCTGGATGAAAAGGCTGTAATTGCTGCCCTTGATCCGGAAAAGGATATTGACGGAATTACGGATGGCTCCATGGTGGGCGTTTATTCCGGGCAGAAGAAGGGATTCCCACCCTGCACGGCGCAGGCAGTTATGGAGATCCTCAGACATTACCAGTATGATCTTAAGGGCAAGAAGGCCGTAGTTATCGGCAGAAGCCTCGTCATTGGCAAACCGGTTGCCATGATGCTTCTCAAGGAGAATGCGACTGTTACCATCTGTCACACAAAGACAAAGGATATGGCTGCAGAGGCAAGGGAAGCTGACATTCTTGTAGTCGCTGCCGGCCACCGTGATGTAGTGGATGACAGATTTGTAAAGGCTGGACAGACTGTGATCGATGTTGGCATCAATGTAAATGACGAGGGAAAGCTCTGTGGGGATGTCTCCTACGACAAGGTTGAACCCATCGTAGATGCCATTACACCTGTACCGGGAGGTGTGGGCAGTGTAACGACATCTGTACTGGTCAGTCATGTTGTAGAAGCGGCAGAAAGGAGTCTGGTGTAAGAATGTCATTTGATGAGAAGCTTGGAGAACTGAAGGATTCTGCAAAGGAGCTGGGTACCAGAATTGGAAAAGGCGCACAGGACCTCGGCAGTGCCGCGTCCACCAAGGCAAAGCTTGAGCTGGAAAAGGCAAAGCTGAAGGATGTATATGCAGAGCTTGGCTCCCTGTACTTTCGGGAAAACCGTGAAAATCCTCCCTTCGAATATGCTGATCTTTTCGAGAAGATTGAGCAGTCAGAGAAAAATATTGCAGATTACGGGCAGAGTATTGAAGAGAGTCTGCAGGATCTGAAGAAGAGTTGAGGCAATCAGATCTGCAGCATGTATATCTAAATTTGGAATTGAAAAAGCATAGATAATCTATTATAATTTACATAAGTACAGAAGGACAGTTTCCTGGGGTGTTCGATGCCCTGTCTATTATGAACCTACATTTACTTTAAAACGGGATTCCTATATCAATGTATGGCTGTCAGGCCTCCGTTTGCAGAGGAAGGCAAAAGTACGTTTGCGGTTGCCCACCTAGAGATTTTTCTAGGAGTCAAATGGCAGGAACGACATTTCGGGCCGGAGGAGAGCGAAAGCTCTCCTCCCTTTTGTTTTATCATTGGATTCATGCTTGACACCTATATAAGAAAAAGCTAGAATTACTTCCAGTAAAAAGCGATGAAGACGTATGTATGAATGTACCGTCCGCAAGAGAGGGGAGATCACTGGCTGTAAGTCTTCTCCGGCTCCGGTATTTTCAGAGTTTCGCGTCGGAGCTTCTCTTCTGAACATCGGTATTCTGTTTTTACCGCATATATTTTGCTGTGCCGGTATCAGCCGGATGCAGTTTTGCTGCAGGCACATAAGGGTCAGTCTGCAGACGTATATGAACGGAACCGGTCATTAGGAACTGACGTGTCTGCACGTTACAGCAGGAATGAGTGTCCGTTTTTTCACAAGTTAAATCTTTTGAAAAGACGGGAATCAGGGTGGTACCGCGAGAAGATTATGCCTCGTCCCTATGCCGGGACGGGGCTTTTTGTATGACATCAGTCCGGTGTGCGTATCATTCCGGTGCACATTAGCGCTGTAGACCGGTGCACATTAGCGCTGTAGATCAGCGCGCGCAGTAGTGCGCATTTCCGTATCCGGCAGGCATTTTCTGAGAATCAACAGAAGAAGTGGAATCAAAAGAAGAAAGGGAAAACAAAAAATCATGAGTGATGTAAGCATGAAGGACAAGCTGGAGTCCATCGTCAGCAGGACATTGGAAAGTCTGCAGAATGTACACACTGCGGACAAGCTGAATGAAATCCGTGTGGATGTGCTGGGCAAAAAGGGTGAACTGAAGAATCTGATGAAGTCCCTGAAGGACGTAGCACCCGAAGACCGTCCGAAGATCGGACAGCTTGTCAATGAGGCCAGGGACACAATTTCCGGAAAGCTGGAGGAGACGAAGCAGAAGATTGAGCTGGAGCAGATGAACCTCCGTATGAAGCAGGAGACCATTGATGTAACCCTTCCGGCCAGAAAGGCAGAGATCGGACATCGTCACCCAAATACAATTGCACTTGAGGAGATGGAGCGGATTTTTGTAGGAATGGGATATGAGGTCATTGAGGGACCGGAGGTCGAATACGACGAGTACAACTTTACAAAGCTGAATATTCCGCCGAACCATCCTGCCAAGGACGAACAGGATACCTTCTATATCACAAAGGATATTGTGCTCAGGACCCAGACCTCACCGGTACAGGCCAGGAGAATGGAACAGGGAAATCTGCCGATCCGTATGATCTCGCCGGGTCGTGTATTCCGCGCGGATGAGGTTGATGCCACCCATTCACCGTCCTTTCACCAGGTAGAGGGACTTGTGATTGACAAGAACATCACCTTTGCAGACCTGAAAGGGACACTGGAGGAGTTTGCAAAGGAAATCTTCGGTCCGGACACGAAGACGAAATTCCGCCCGCACCATTTCCCGTTTACCGAGCCAAGTGCGGAGATGGATGTCAGCTGCTTCAAGTGCGGCGGCAAAGGATGCCGCTTCTGCAAGGGAGAAGGCTGGATTGAGATTCTCGGCTGTGGCATGGTACATCCTCATGTGCTGGAGATGTGCGGCATTGATCCGGACGAGTATACAGGATTTGCCTTTGGTGTAGGGCTTGAGCGTATTGCGCTTCTCAAATATGAGATTGATGATATGCGCCTGCTTTACGAGAATGACGCACGGTTCCTGAAACAGTTCTGAGACAAGGAGAGAGATTAGGATGAATACTTCTTATTCATGGATAAAGACATATGTGCCGGATCTGGATGTGACACCGCAGGAATATTTTGATGGAATGACGCTTTCCGGTACGAAGGGTGAGACTTATGAGGTGCTGGATAAAAACCTGAAAAATATCGTGGTAGGGCAGGTGAAATCTATTGCAAAGCATCCGGATGCGGATCATCTGGTGATCTGTCAGGTGGATATTGGTAAAGAAACCATTCAGATTGTGACGGGCGCCCCGAACGTCCGCGAAGGCATGCTGACACCTGTGGTCCTGCCCGGCGGAAAGGTTGCAGGCGGCCATGATGGCAGTGCCCTTCCGGAGAACGGCATTGAAATCAAGGATGGCAATCTGCGTGGTGTGCCGTCTCATGGTATGATGTGCTCCATTGAAGAGCTGGGAAGCTCCAGAGAATTTTATCCGGAAGCTCCGGAGAACGGTATCTATGCGTTTTCGCCGGAGGATGGTGTAAAGCCGGGGGATGATGCCATCGCCGCTCTCGGGCTGCATGACGTGAATTTTGAGTATGAGATCACATCAAACCGCGTGGACTGCTACAGTGTGATCGGTATTGCCCGTGAGGCTGCAGCCACCTTCCACAAGAAGTTCTGCGCGCCGGTGATCAAGGAAACCGGCAATCAGGAGAATGTGAACGATTATGTGAAGGTGACAGTTGAGGATACAGATCTTTGCCCCCGCTACACGGCCAGGGTTGTGAAGAACATCCATCTCGCCCCGTCACCAAAGTGGATGCAGCGTTGTCTGGCTTCCAACGGCATCCGCCCGATCAACAATGTGGTTGATATCACAAACTATGTGATGGAAGAGTACGGACAGCCGATGCATGCGTATGATCTGGATACGATTTCCGGAAGACATATCATAGTGAGACGTGCTGATGATGGAGAAAAGTTCACGACACTGGACGGCAAGGAATACACGCTGGACTCCTCAATTCTGACGATCCGTGACGAGGAGAAGGCAGTAGGTCTTGCAGGTATCATGGGCGGTGAGAATTCCATGATTACTGACAATGTACACACCATGCTCTTTGAGGCGGCCTGCTTCGACGGCACAAATATCCGTCTCTCCTCCAAAAAGATCGGGCACCAGACCGATGCGTCCAGAAAGTTTGATAAGGGACTGGACCCGAACACGGCAATAGAAGCCATGAACCGTGCCTGCATGCTGATTGAGGAATTCGGTGCCGGAGAGGTTGTCGGAGGTGCGATCGATATTTACCCGGTAAAGCGGGAGGAGTCGAGGGTGCCCTTTGAGCCGGAGAAAATCAATAAGCTTCTCGGTACCGACCTTAGCGCAGAGCAGCAGCTGAAATATCTGGCATCTGTCGAGCTGCGCTACGATAAGGATACCAATGAAATAGTTGCACCAACCTTCCGTCAGGATATTCACAGAACCTGTGATCTGGCCGAGGAGGTCGCCAGATTCTATGGCTACAACAACATTCCCACAACGCTTCCCACCGGTGAGGCTACAACCGGTAAGATCTCCTTCAAAAACCGTGTGGAGGCAAAGGCCAGAGATGTTGCGGAATACTGCGGCTTTTCCCAGGGCATGTGCTATTCCTTTGAGAGCCCGAGAGCGTTTGACAAGCTGCTGATCCCCGAGGAAGATCCTTTGCGTAAGGCTATCGAAATTTCCAATCCACTGGGAGAGGATTTCTCTATTATGCGGACCATTTCTCTCAATGGCATGCTGACTTCACTTTCCACCAATTATAACCGGCGGAACAAGGACGTGCGTCTCTATGAGCTCGGCAATGTCTATATTCCGAAGGCACTGCCGCTCACAGAACTGCCGGATGAAAGAATGCAGTTTACCCTTGGCTTTTATGGAAAGGGAGACTTCTATGACATGAAGGGAGTTGTGGAGGAGTTCCTCAGTCAGATCGGGATGCATGATCTCGTGGAATATGATTCAAAGGCGGGGAAACCCTTCCTGCACCCGGGGCGTCAGGCGCTGATCAGATACGACGGCAATGCCATCGGCTATCTGGGTGAGGTTCATCCGGTTGTACAGAAAAATTACGGGATCGGTGAGCGCACCTACGTAGCAGTACTGGATATGCCATCCATTCTTCCGTTTGCCTCCTTTGACCGCAGATTTGAGGGAATCGCAAAATTCCCGGCTGTGACCCGTGATCTTTCAATGGTGGTTCCGAAGGAAATTGAGGCTGCTGTGATTGAGCGCATGATCCGGCAGAGAGGCGGAAAGATTCTGGAGGACCTCAAGCTGTTTGATATCTATGAGGGAGAGCAGGTAGAAGCAGGACATAAGTCCATGGCGTATTCCCTGACCTTCCGCTCAAAGGAAAAAACGCTGGAGGAGGCAGATATCTCTGCTGCGATGAAGAAGATTCTGAACGGACTTTCCGGACTCGGCATTGAGCTTCGTCAGTGACAATAAAATCCGCTGCATCAGCAGCGGATTTTCGTATGGCTAATAATTCATTTGTTCTATCGGATTTATGTGCATGCAGATGCGCCGGCATAAATTTCTGCGTCCGGAATAAATTCTGGTATTTGATAAGATTGAGAAAATCCGGGCCTGATCAACGCACTTGATCTGCGCACATCTGATAAATGAATTCATCTGGAATGTAAAAAGAGGAAATTAAGGTAATGAAAATATATGCAATCCGTCATGGAGAGACCTCCTGGAACAAGTCGAGGAGGCTTCAGGGACAGCACGGGAGTGATCTGGACCAGGAAGGTGTTCTGCTTGCGGAAATGACTGCAAAGGCATTGAAGGATGTTCCGTTCTCTGTCTGTTATACCAGCCCGTTAATCCGGGCCGTGCATACTGCGAAAATCATCGTTGGAGACCGGAAAATCCCCATCATTGAGGATGCCCGGATCCAGGAAATCGGATTCGGTGTCTGGGAGGGGCTCTGTTGTGACGCAAACCATCCTGAGAAAATGGAGATTCCAATGGAAGAGTACGTCCGTTTTCAGGAGGATGCCTATCATTATGTACCGCCGGCAGGAGGCGAAAGCATCCAGGATGTTCTGAACAGAACCCGTGATTTTTATCAGGAGCTGATACACAATCCGGCTCTGCAGGACAAGACGGTTCTGGTATCCACCCATGGATGTGCCATTCGTGCTTTTCTGCACAATGTATACGAGGACACTACAGATTTCTGGCATGGCGGCGTGCCGATGAACTGTGCGGTCAGTGTGATTGATGTGAAGGATGGACGTGGAGTGCTTGAGGTGTCCGACAGAGTGTTTTATCCGAAAAAGTACTATCATAGTTTTTATAAAAGTCCTTCAGAAATTGCAGAGGGGAAGGAGAATGAAAAGCATGCCGATGAAAACAAGTGATTTTTATTATGATCTGCCACAGGAGCTGATTGCCCAGGATCCGCTGGAAGACAGAAGTGCATCCAGGCTGATGTATCTGAACAGGGAAACGGGAGAGGTCCAGCATGAGCATTTCACACAGGTGCTGGACCATCTGACTGACCAGGACTGTCTTGTGATTAATGATACGAAAGTCATTCCGGCCCGTCTCTATGGAACCAAAAAGGATACCGGTGCACTGATTGAGGTGTTGCTGCTGACCAGAAAGAAGGACAATATCTGGGAAACACTGGTACGGCCGGGCAGGAAATGCAAGGTAGGAACAGAACTGGTCTTCGGACATGAGGGAATCCTGACGGGAACCGTTGTAGATGTCACAGAGGATGGAAACCGTTTCATTCAATTCCATTACAATGGTATCTTTGAGGAGATTCTGGACCAGCTTGGGGAAATGCCTCTGCCGCCCTATATCAAGCATAAGCTGAAGGACCGTACCCGTTACAATACAGTATATGCAAAGAACGATGGCTCTGCGGCGGCACCGACGGCAGGTCTTCATTTTACGAAGGAGCTGCTGCAGCAGATACAGGATAAGGGAGTCAGAATTGCCCACGTCACCCTACATGTGGGACTTGGGACCTTCCGCCCGGTGAAGGTTGAGGATGTGACAAAGCATCAGATGCATTCCGAACTGTATATCGTAGAGCCGGACCAGGCAAAGATTATCAATGATACAAAGGCGAGGGGAGGACGGGTCATCTGTGTTGGTACTACCAGCTGCCGGACCCTGGAATCTGCAACCGACGAGAATGGCATCCTGCAGCCGGGCAGTGCCTGGACCAGTATTTTTATTTATCCGGGATATCACTTCAAGATCATGGATGGTCTGATCACAAACTTCCATCTTCCGGAATCTACATTGATCATGCTGGTATCCGCCTTTGCGGGAAGAGAGCATGTCCTGAATGCATACAGGATTGCAGTACAGGAGAAATATCGCTTTTTCAGCTTTGGAGATGCCATGATCATTTTATAACAGACAGAGATGCCGGCATGCATTGCCGGCACCTTTCATATCTCGTGCTATTCAAAGCTCTTTTCTTACGGCTGCGGCTGCTGCAACCATGTTGGAGAGAGACGGAATGGTCTCTTCAACACCGCGGGTTTTAAGTCCGCAGTCCGGGTTGATCCAGAGCTTCTCTTTTGGAATATAATGAAGCATCTTGCGGATCGCAGAGGAGATCTCCTGTTCTGATGGAATTCTGGATGAATGAATATCGTAGACACCCGGGCCGACCTCTGTGCGGAAGTCTGCCTTCTGCAGATCACCGAGAATCTCAAGACTGGAGCGCGAGGCTTCAAAGGTGATGACATCTGCATCCATATTATCGATGTCATGGATGATGTCTCCGAATTCGCTGTAGCACATGTGGGTATGAATCTGAGTTTCGGGTTTTACACCGCTGTGTACCAGACGAAAGGCAGGAATTGCCCAATCCAGATAGGCACTGTGCCAGTCGCTCTTTCTAAGGGGCAGCTTTTCGCGAAGCGCCGCCTCATCGATCTGGATGATACGTATTCCGTTTTTTTCAAGATCAAGAACCTCTGCGCGGATTGCCAGGGCAATCTGCATAGCCATCTCTTTCCTGGAAATATCCTCCCGGGGGAAGGACCAGTTCAGAATCGTAACAGGACCGGTGAGCATTCCCTTCATCGGCTTTTCTGTAAGACTCTGCGCATAGACGGATGTTTCAACTGTAATGGGCTCTCTGCGGCGGATGTCACTCCAGATAATCGGAGGTTTGACGCAGCGTGTTCCATACGACTGGACCCACCCGTTTTCTGTAAACAGAAAGCCTTCCAGATGGTCACCGAAGTATTCTGCCATATCGTTGCGCTCAAATTCCCCATGGACCAGGACATCAAGACCGAGATTTTCCTGAAGCTCCACACAGGAACGGATCTGCTCTTTATTGAACGTATCATACTGCTGCTGTGTGATCTCACCGCGGCGGAATTTCAGCCGATTGCTGCGTACCTCCCGGGTCTGTGGGAATGATCCGATTGTTGTAGTCGGGAGCAGCGGAAGCTTAAGTGCTGCATGCTGTATTTTTTCACGCTCTGCGAAATCGGGCTTGCGCACAAAAGAATCTGGCGTAAGGCTGGAAAGCTTCTTCTGAATCTGAGGATCCGAAGTCACGCGCCTGCCATCAAAGAGTGAACGATTGCGTTCCAGAGCGGCAGCGGCCGATTCAGGGATTTCTCTGTCAGACAGCCTTGCCTCTGCTATTTCAGAGACCTCCTGCAGTTCATCCAGCTTCTGTTCGGCAAATGCAAGGTGCTTCAGAATGTTCCCGGAAAGACTGCTCTCGTTTGCGGTTGTATAAGGGACATGAAGCAGTGAACAGGAGGTTGAGAGCACTGTGTCACCTGTCTCCGGGAGCAGATCAAGCACGCTTTCATAGTGGCATCGCCAGATATTTTTTCCATTGATGATGCCTGCAAAGAGCGACTTGTCTGAAGGAAAACCATATTTTCTGATAAGGCTGACGGTCTGTCTTCCCTCGACAAAGTCAAGTCCTATACCGTCGAAGGGCAGTGCAGTCACCTCCTGGTAGCAGTCACGGATATCTCCGAAGAAAGTCTGCAGCAGGATGCGGTGCTGCCCTTTTGTACCTAAGAGAACCGTGTACAGATTCCTGAACAGCCGGAGGTCAGCCTCAGAAAGGTCTCTGACCAGCCAGGGCTCATCAAATGAAACCCAGCACTCCCCGGGCAGCTCTGACAAGAGGTCAGTATAAGCCTTCGCAACAGCCTGCCATATGTCGTCGGCTGTTTCATGTCCCGTAAAGTGTGTCAATCGAAGGAAGGTAAGCGGCCCAGTCACAGATATCTTCAGGTTCCGGCTGTCGATACCTGTTTGCAGTGCTTCTTCCGTTTCCGCCTGCAGCCTGGATGCATCCAGACTGATTCTTGTGCCGTCCTCATATTCCGGTACAATATAATGATAATTCGTGTTAAACCATTTTTTCATGGCGAGTGCAGTGACATCGCCAGAGGCGTGCTGATAGCCATGTGCCATGGCAAAATATGTGTCAAGTCTGTCCAGACCAAGAGACTGATAACGCTGTGGAATGATGCCGAGCATGCATGCTGTGTCAAGCACTCCGTCATAATAGGAAAAATCACCTACTGGAATAATGTCAAGTTTGTGCCTGATAAACGTTTTCAGATTCTGAACGCGAAGCTTTGCAGCGGTTCTTTGCAGCTCCTGCTGTGACAGAGATTTCTTAAAGTAGGCCTCCTCCGCACGCTTCAGCTCACGGGATGCTCCGATCCTGGGGTAGCCGATGATGGTTGTTTTCATAATGTCCCTCTTTTTCTTCTTTATTGTGGTGATGTTGCGTGATGCTTTGTGTGTTTTCATGTATGATTCTACGGTCAAATTGATCATACGTAAAATACATGATAATTGCAGTTGTCCATAGATTTGTTTTATGGCAAAATCTATAAAAAGGAGGGTTGCATTATGACATTAAACCAGTTGAAATATGCAGTGATGGTTGCGGAATGCTCATCGATAACGGAAGCGGCCAGAAGACTCTTTCTCACGCAGCCGAGTCTTACGGCATCTATTCATGAATTGGAGAAGGAACTGAAAATTTCCATCTTCAGCCGGACAAACAAGGGCATAACCGTAACGGCTGATGGAGAGGAATTCCTTGGCTATGCACGCCAGATTCTTGAACAGGAGGAGGTAATGCGAGAACGCTTTACGGGGAAAAACCCGGGAAAAGAAAAATTCTGTGTATCAGGGCAGCATTATTCCTTCGTTGTAGAAGCGTTTGTAGATCTGATAAACCGCTATGGCGGTGAAGAGTATGAGTTTCATCTCAGAGAGACACAGACCTGGCAGATTCTGGAGGACGTTGCACACGGGAGAAGTTCAGTCGGAGTTCTGTATATGAATCAGTTTAACAAGGCGATTCTTACACGCGACATCAATGAGCATGGTCTGGTATTTACAAGGCTGTTTCGCGCAGAGCCACATGTATTTGTCAGCAAATTCAATCCACTTGCCACAAGAAAGTCCGTCACGATGGAAGATCTGGATATTTACCCCAGACTGTCCTATGAGCAGGGTGAGCATAACTCCTTTTATTACGCGGAAGAAATTCAGAGCCCGGTCATGCGGAAGAAGGATATCGTTGTCACAGACCGTGCGACGCTGTTTAATCTTCTGATCGGCATGAACGGGTATACGATCAGCAGTGGTGTGATCAATGCAGAATTAAATGGAGACAATATTGTGGCGGTGCCGCTTGCGGTGGATGATTACATGGATATTGGTTATGTGCTCCGCAGACATATGGCTGCCGGGCGGCTGGCGTCATATTACCTGAACCGTCTCAGATACCATACGCAGCAGCCGGACAAAGTGACTTCTTACAGTGCATCGGCAGGTAGTAAATCAGGAGACGGCGCATCGTCTGACAGAGCCTCAGATCACTGAATATCAGATGACAGAAGATCAGCAGGCAGAACTTCGGCAGAGAGCACATCCGTCAATAGCACATCAGAAGAATGAACATTGACTGGCGGCACCGCTTCGGATTGGCACCGGTCAGGGATGCCTGTGTTGATCGTGCTGAACCGGAAACAGCTTATCGTGTTACGGCGGCAATTCCCATCGCACCCTTTCCGCCATGACAGGAGATGGTGCAGCCGGTCATGACGTACTGTGTGTTTCTGAATCCGTTTTCCAGAGCAATTTCCTTCATGCGGTCCAGGACATCCTGCGACAATCCCTTGCCGTACATGAGGTAAAGCGTATCCTTCTCACAGTCATATCGGTTTAGAAAATCCCGGTAAAACTTATCAACGATTCTCCGCATGGAACCCCTGTATTTCTTTGTGGCGATCAGGCGGCCGTCGCTGTTGATTTCAATGAGCGGTTTCAGATTCAGAATATTTGCGGCAATATACGAAGCGTTGGAGACTCTGCCTCCTGCGCGGAGGTAGGCGAGGGTGGCAGGAATAAACTGGCACTCTATGTGTTCAGACAGAGCCTGCAGCTCTTCTGCCAGGGCTGCGTAATCCGTAACCGTACTCCTTCGCTCCCGGATCAGCTTATACGCCTCTGCAATATAAGCGGTACACCCGCCGGACACGGACTTCGTATCAATCAGATAGATGTCCTGAAAGCCCTCGTCCTTCAGGGCCAGCTTTGCGTGATCGTAAGTGCTGGAGGCTGCCGCCGAATAAGCAAAATGGTAAATCACGCATCCGGGATGCTCTTTCTGAAGCTTATGGAAGAAGTCGATATATTCTCCCTCATTTACAGCGGAGGTCGTCGGGATACGTCCGGTCTCGTCAAAATAGTCAAAGACACGGTCTATGGGAAAACACCCGTCATCCAGGGATTCACCATTCATTATGATATGCATGGGTGCCACATATACCTGATACTTCTGAATAAGCTCTGCCGGAAGATCCGATCCGCTTTCTGTAGAGATGAGAATTTCTCTCATGGGGGTGCCTCCTGTCCTTTATGCTCAATTTGTCACCGCGGTTATCCGCAATCAGATGAATTATCGATACAGATTCGCATATCAGTATAGCTTTTTTAAACTGGAATGAACAGATGATACCTGAAGTATTCTGTAATTTTACAAAAAATTTATGAATTAAAGAATGAAGATCTGCATTTCCTTCTGGCTTTCCCGAAGAAAAATCAGAAATAATTTTACAATCATGACCAAAATGGTAAAATAAAAAAAGGTTGCCGAAAATGTCATAATTTTAGTATACTTAAAAACAGCTGATCTGTGCGTCTGTGTACAACGTGACAGCTACAGAATCAGTATTTCGCGAACAGGGAGATGACGCGGAAATTATGGTGTGAATGCAGTTCATTCTGATGAGAACGATTATGGATGAGAGTGAAAAGTGATTGGATAGATAAGACGTATTGAAGACAGGAGGAATATTCTCATGAATTACAGAAAGAAATACAAGGAAAAGCTGGTAACGGCCGAGAAAGCCGCTTCCGTGATCAATAGTGGAGACTGGGTGGATTATGGCTGGTGTACAGGAACTACGATGGCGGTGGATGAGGCTTTAGCCAGGAGAATGCCGGAATTACATGATGTAAATATCCGTGGCGGTATTTTGTGCCATGAGCCTGCTATTTTTGAAATCGAAGACCCTGCGGAGCATTTTACCTGGAACAGCTGGCACATGAATCCGGTAGAACGTCATTCCGTTTCAAAGGGGTTCTGCTTTTATAATCCCCTGAAATACTCAGAACTGCCACGCCTTTACAGGGAGAGCACAACACCGTTGCATGTCGCGATTTTCCAGGTTTCTCCCATGGACAAGCACGGCTACTTTAATTTCGGACCGAATGCAAGCCATATGACGGCAGTGGTTGAAAAGGCAGACGTTGTAATTGCTGAAGTGAACAAGAGCATGCCTGTGTGCTTTGGAACCCGTGACAATTATGTGCACATCGACCAGATTGATATGGTTGTTGAGGGCGACAACCCGGCAATTGATGAGGTGCCGGCCGGTGGTCCTGCCAGCGAAGTGGATAAGGCTGTGGCAGAACTGGTTGTTCCGGAGATCTGCGACGGAGCCTGCCTACAGCTTGGAATCGGAGGTATGCCCAATGCGATCGGCAAGATGATTGCAGAAAGTGACCTGAAGGATCTGGGTATTCATACAGAGATGTACGTGGATGCATTTGTGGATATGGCTGAGGCGGGGAAGATTACCGGAGCCAGAAAGAATATTGACCGGGGTATGCAGGTATATGCTTTTGGGGCAGGAACCAAAAAGATGTACGATTATCTGGACAAGAACCCGGAGTGCATGGCTGCTTCCGTCGAATATGTAAATGGCATCGACACCATCGGAGCTCTGGACAACTTTATCTCCATCAATAACGCTGTGGACGTGGACCTCTATGGACAGGTCAATGCTGAAAGTGCTGGTATCAAGAATATCTCCGGCGCAGGCGGACAGCTGGACTTTGTGCTTGGCGCCTATAAATCAGAGGGCGGCAAGAGCTTTATCTGCCTTTCCTCCTCTTTCAAGGACAAGAAGACCGGAGAAATCCGCAGCCGGATCCGTCCGACTCTGACACCTGGCAGTGTGGTGACTGATACCCGTGCGAACACAATGTATATCGTCACGGAATACGGAAAGCTCTGCCTGAAGGGACTCTCTATGTGGCAGAGGGCGGAAGGCCTGATCAATATCGCACATCCGAAGGTACGTGACGATCTTATAAAAGAAGCTGAGAAGATGCATATCTGGAGAAGATCTAACAAACGTGCATGATGCATTAATCCTGGTTAAAGATTTCACAAAAAAGATTGATAAATATTTGACAAGTTAACAGATTAGAGTTATGATAGGCATATCGACAGGAAAATCAACAGACTTATTTTTATATCAAATTATTTAAGGAGGCTTTAGAATGGCTGAGAAAGTTGTTATTGCAGGCGCTTGCCGTACCGCAATCGGTAAAATGGGTGGAGAACTCAGTACGATTCCGGTTGCAGATCTTGGAACAATCGTCATCAAGGAAGCTTTAAAGCGTTCCGGCGTACCGGCTGACAAGGTAGACATGGTTTACATGGGTTGCGTTCTTCAGGCAGGACAGGGACAGAACGTTGCACGTCAGTCATCCGTAAACGCGGGTATTCCGGTTGAGGTTCCGGCTATGACCGTTAACATCCTCTGCGGATCCGGACTTGCAGCAGTCAATATGGCAGCTGACCAGATTCGTCTGGGTGAGGCTGATATCGTTGTTGCAGGTGGTATGGAGAGCATGTCCAGGGCTCCTTACCTTCTTCAGAACGGACGTTACGGATACAGAATGGGAGATGCAACACTCGTTGACTCCATGACACATGATGCGCTGACAGATGCTTTCTATAATTATCATATGGGCATCACTGCTGAGAATGTTGCCGAGAAGTACGGCCTGACACGTGAGGAGCTCGATGAGTTCTCCGCAAAGTCCCAGCAGAAGGCATGCAAGGCAATCGAAGAGGGCAGATTCAAGGACGAGATCGTTCCGGTCGAGGTTAAGGGCCGCAAGGGCAAGGTTACAATCGTTGACACAGATGAGGGACCGCGTCCTGGCACAACCGTAGAGACACTGGCTAAGCTTCGTCCGGCATTCAAGAAGGACGGCATTGTAACTGCCGGCAATGCATCCGGTATCAACGATGGTGCAGCAGCAGTTATCCTCATGTCCGAGTCCAAGGCCAAGGAGCTGGGCGTAAAGCCGATGGCTACCTGGATCGCAGGAGCACTCGGTGGCGTTGATCCGTCCATCATGGGTGTAGGACCGATCGTTGCAACCAGAAAGCTTCTTGCAAAGACAGGAATGACCGTTGCAGATTTTGATCTGTACGAGGCAAATGAGGCATTTGCTACCCAGTCTCTTGCAGTTGCAAAGGAACTTGGTTTTGATCCTGAAAAGCTCAATGTAAACGGAGGAGCTATTGCACTTGGACATCCGGTAGGGTGCTCCGGCACAAGAATTCTCGTCACACTGCTCTATGAAATGGAGAAGAGAAAAGCAAAGAAGGGTCTTGCTACACTTTGCATCGGCGGCGGTATGGGCTGCGCTACAGCTGTAGAGAGATACGAGGACTAACGATATCTGAGAACAGGAGCTGGAATGGAATCCCGTGTTGATACAGGTCCGTTCCGGCTCCTGTATCGTATTTGGAGAAGGAAAAGGAGTAGACTATGGCATACGTTACATATGAAACCGACGGGGCGGTTGCAATTGCAACGATTGACCGCCCGAAGGCCCTCAATGCACTGAACAGTGAGGTCCTTGATGATCTGGAGAAGGTGATTGACGGAATTGATCTCGACACAATCCGCTGCCTGATTATCACAGGAGCAGGAGACAAGTCCTTCGTAGCCGGTGCAGATATCGGTGAGATGAGCACACTGACTGTAGAGGAAGGTGAAGCTTTCGGCAAGAAAGGAAATGATCTTTTCCGCAGGATCGAGACACTTCCGATTCCGGTTATTGCTGCAGTGAATGGCTTTGCACTTGGTGGCGGAAATGAAATTGCCATGAGCTGTGACTTCAGAATCTGCTCGGAGAATGCTGTTTTCGGTCAGCCTGAGGCAGGACTTGGCATCACGCCGGGATTTGGCGGTACCCAGAGACTCGCACGTCTGGTAGGACCGGGTATGGCCAAGCAGCTGATTTATACAGCGAGAAATATCAAGGCGGATGAGGCTTACAGAATCGGCCTTGTAAATCAGGTAGTCTCCCAGGAAGAGCTGATGCCCACTGCGAAGAAGCTTGCTTCTGTCATTGCAGGCAATGCGCCGATCGCAGTAAGAGCATGCAAGAAGGCAATCAATGAAGGACTTCAGGAGAAGATTGATGACGCTCTTGTCATCGAGGAGAAGCTCTTTGGTTCCTGCTTTGCTTCAGAGGACCAGAAGGAGGGAATGGCAAATTTCCTTCGCAAAAAGGATGATCCAAAGAAGGTAAAGCACGTCGCTTTCCAGAATAAATAAACCCTTTGCACTGACGGTATCTGCCGGAATGCAGAGCAGGGAATCTTCGGGTTAAACGCCCGGTTAAACAGATATTATCTTAAGACTATATAAATTAATAAGCAGGAGGTATAAGTATGAAAGTTGGTATTATCGGTGCTGGTACAATGGGATCCGGTATTGCGCAGGCTTTTGCGCAGTGTGACGCTGTAGAGAAGGTCTATCTCTGCGATATCAAGCAGGAGTTTGCTGATGGCGGATATGCAAAGATCAAAAAGGGCCTGGACAAGAGGGTTGCCCGTGGCAAGATCGATCAGTCTGTTGAGGATGGTATCCTCGGCAAGATTCAGACAGGACTGAATGCTATCTGCACCGATGCGGATCTGATTGTGGAAGCTGCACTTGAGGATATGACCATCAAGAAGAACTGCTTCAAGGACCTTCAGGAGAACATTGTAAAGAATCCTGACTGCATCTATGCGTCCAATACTTCATCTCTGTCAATCACAGAGATTGGTTCCGGTCTTGCTAAGCCGGTTATCGGTATGCATTTCTTCAATCCGGCTCCGGTTATGAAGCTGGTAGAGGTTATTGCCGGACTGAACACACCGGATGATGTTGTTGAAAAGGTTAAGGACATTGCCGTAAAGCTTGGCAAGACTCCTGTTCAGGTAAATGAGGCTGCAGGCTTCGTTGTAAACCGTATTCTTGTACCGATGATCAACGAGGGAATCTGTGTATATGCTGCAGGCGTATCTGATATCGAGGGCATCGATACCGCTATGAAGCTGGGCTGCAACCATCCGATGGGACCGCTTGAGCTTGGCGATTACATTGGTCTGGATATTGTCCTTGCGATCATGGATGTCATTTATAAGGAGACCGGAGATTCCAAGTATCGTGCATGCCCGCTGCTCCGTAAGATGGTAAGAGGCAAGAAGCTCGGCTGCAAGACAGGCATCGGCTTCTATGATTACTCCAATGGCGGAAAGGTTCCGACTGACAGAAAGTAACCGGTATCAGTGATATCAGGCAGGATATATAGAAACACCTTATAAATTTGGAGGTTCAGAC
>JBJEMO010000236.1:0-4737 GCA_051879715.1 Bilifractor sp. | reverse complement strand
TAACTGTCCGTAGTTACTCACTCCAAAGGCCTGCATGAGAAGTGCCCTCCTGACATTGCCAGTGAACTGTAACGCAGGTGGTTTTCCTGAAGGAAATAATATCTGCATAAAAGAAAAAGGACTGCTATCGTAGCAGTCCTGATGGTTCACATATTGAAAAGCAGATGATTATGCCTCTTCTACGTCTACAACCTGTTTCTTGTTGTATGTGCCGCAGTTCTTGCATACTCTGTGAGGCATCATAAGTGCTCCACATTTGCTGCATCTGACAAGGTTCGGAGCGGACATTTTCCAGTTTGCTCTTCTCTTATCTCTATGTGATTTGGATGATTTATTTTTTGGACAGATGGACATTATAACACCTCCTCATACTTCCAGAATTCAAAATAAACCGCCGATTTTCTCAATCGCACTTGAAAATTATACACAGCACCCCTTGCTTTGTCAAGGAAAATTAATACCGTAATATAAGTGCTCTCAATTGCAATCCATTTATGACTGCAATATCTTTTCGTCTGGAATGAAAAAAGTCTGCTGTAAATCTGTTTAGGATAACAGCCTCATTTAGTTCTGGCTGAGGATTGCAACGGTATCGCGGCAGATTGCCAGCTCTTCGTTGGTCGGAATTACGCAGACTGCAACCTTGGAATCGTCGGTGGAGATCTTTACGTTCTGTCCGCGGAGCTTATTCTTCTCCGGATCGAGCTTGATACCGAGATAGCTGAAGCCATCCATGATTCTTGCGCGGGTCGCACCATCGTTCTCTCCGATGCCTGCGGTGAATGCAATGGCATCTACGCCGTCCATGGCAGCTACATAAGCGCCAATGGTGGTCTTTACACGGTAAGCAAATACTTCAAGAGCAACCTCAGCATCATGATTTCCCTTGCCTGCTGCGTCTGCAAGATCACGGAAGTCACTGGAAAGACCTCTGGAGAGACCGAATACACCGGACTTCTTGTTCAGGATATTCAGTACACCGGATGCGTCAAGATTCAGCTTCTTGCCGAGGAATTCTACAACGGAGGGATCAATGTCGCCGGAGCGGGTTCCCATCGCAAGACCTGCAAGAGGCGTCAGTCCCATGGAGGTGTCCACGCATTTTCCATTCTTTACCGCGCTGACAGATGCGCCGTTGCCAAGGTGGCACACAATGATCTTGCTGTTGTTCAGGTCAAGACCCAGGAATTTTGCAGTTTCCTTTGAGACGAAGCTGTGGCTGGTTCCGTGGAAGCCGTATTTGCGGATGTGGTACTTCTCATAATATTCGATCGGAATCGCATACAGATATGCCTTCTCGGGCATGGTCTGATGGAATGCAGTGTCAAAGCAGCCGACCATCGGGACATCCGGCATCAGCTCCTGGCATACATGGATACCGATCAGGTTCGCCGGGTTATGAAGCGGAGCCAGATCAGAGCAATCCTCCAGTGCCTTGATCATAGCATCGTCAACTCTTGCAGAGCAGGCGAACTTCTCACCGCCATGTACGACACGGTGACCAACTGCGTCGATTTCCTTCAGGGATCTGATAGCGCCGGTCTTGTCATTGGTGAGTGCATCCAGCACCATCTTGATAGCTTCCTTATGCGTCGGCATCGGTGCCTCTGTGATTTCTTTGTCAAGGCCCTCCTTCTGGTATACCAGACGTCCGTCAATGCCGATACGCTCACAAAGACCCTTTGCAAGAACCTCCTCTGATGCGGAATCAATGAGCTGATATTTCAGCGAGGAGCTTCCGCAGTTGATCACTAAAACTTTCATTTGTCAAACCCTCCTGATTATACGTTTAATATAAAAACATCATAAATTGCGGCATGCAATCTATATGCAATAGCTTATATGATGTATAAAGCTATATGGATATATAGAACATAACGCGCCTTCCAGCAGTATAACACAAAAACAGCCGCTTATATACTTCGCTATAAGCGGCTATGTCCTTAACTTATCGGGTCATCATAGACTCTACAGCTGTCATTGCAACAACGCCGACGATATCATCCGCAAAGCATCCGCGGGACAAATCATTGACCGGCATGGACAGACCCTGCAGAACCGGTCCATATGCATTTGCATGGGCAAGTCTCTGCGCGATCTTGTATCCGATATTTCCTGCCTCAAGGCTCGGGAAGATCAATGTATTTGCATGGCCGGCAACCTGGCTCTCCGGTGCCTTCAGCTTTGCAACTGTCGGAACAATGGCAGCATCAAACTGCAGCTCGCCGTCGATCTTGACATTCGGATATTTCTCCTTTGCGATCTTTGCTGCCTCTGCAACCATGGTAACATTGTCATGCTTTGCGCTTCCCTTTGTGGAATAGGAAAGCATTGCGACCTTCGGTTCTGCGCCGATGTAAGCGCGGAAGGAATCTGCGGAAAGGCCTGCGATCTCGGCAAGCTTCTCGGAATCAAAATCAGTGTTGACTGCGCAGTCAGCAAACAGGAAGGTACCGTTCTCACCATACTCGCAGTTCGGAACCTCTACGATGAAGAAGCCGGAAACGCTCTTAACGCCGGGCTTTGTCTTCAGAAGCTGAAGTGCCGGACGGATAGTATTGCCGGTTGAATGGCATGCACCGGATACAACGCCGTCTGCATCACCGCATTTGCACATCAGGCAGGCGAAATACATATAATCCTTTGTCATCTGCTGCTCAGCGATTTCCGGGGTAACACCCTTCTTCGCACGCAGCTCTACGAATTTATCGATATATTTCTGGCGGTTCGGATCGGTAAAGGGATCAACAATGGTGATTCCTGTCAGATCATAGCCGCTGCCATGGTTCTGAATGTCCTCGGGGGTACCGAGAATCACGATGTTTGCAATCCCCTCTCTTGTGCATTTTACAGCGGCCTCATAGGTACGCTGGTCCATGGATTCCGGTAACACGATTGTCTTTTTGTTGGATTTTGCTTTTTCCTTGATACTGTCAATAAATGCCATTTCCAGGCTCCTTTCCAGATATGCTTTTTCGTCTTCCGGACTGATTTTTCCAGGATGACGAATGAATGAATAAGCACATACTTCCATGCATAAAGTATAGTACCATCTTCAGCCTTCGACAAGCGTCAAAATTGTTTTATAGTTGAAACAATGTGTTGCAGATCAGTAAACGGTAACGTAATAGAAGGAGATGCGGATTTACAAGTTTCCGTGAGCAGGCTATGATAGGATGCAGTAAAAGATACAGGAAAAACATCCTGAAATGCAATGCAGTCAGTGAGGTTTTGTGAGATGAAGGTAGTCGGAATTATTGCAGAGTACAATCCTTTTCATAATGGTCACGCCTATCTGATCAGGAAGGCAAGAGAGCTGTCCGGAGCGGATGCTGTGGTGGCTGTCATAAGCGGGGACTTTGTGCAAAGAGGTGTTCCGGCAATCTATGACAAATACGTCCGGACACGGATGGCTCTGGCGGGAGGCTGTGATCTTGTCCTGGAGCTTCCGGCCGCATCTGCTTCCGGTTCCGCACAGCGATTTGCCGAGGGGGCATGCGCAATTCTGGATGGAATCGGTGTAATCGATGGGCTGTGGTTTGGCAGCGAGGCTGGTGACATAGAGCTGTTTCATCTTCTTTCCGGCGTGCTGTGTGAGGAACCTCCGGCATATCGTACGATTCTGAGAAAGAAGCTTGCAGAGGGCTGTTCCTTTCCCCGGGCGCGGGAGGAAGCCCTTGTGGCCTGTCTGAATGATGATCATTATGCAAAGGCAGCAGAAATGGACGATCGCATCCGGACATTCCTGAAAAGTCCGAACAACATTCTTGGACTGGAATACTGCCTTGCATTACAGAAAAAAAACAGCAGGATTGTGCCGCATACAATTGCAAGAACCGGTGCCGGTTATCACGACTGCAGCTTTGACTGGTGCAACAGTTTTAATTCTGCGGCATCGATCCGCAGCTATATCTTTGATGGGGGAGATCCGGAACGATTGAAAGGGTCTGTACCAGAAAGGGTGCTGGAAATACTTAAGAAGGCAGGTGCCTCTTCTGCTCCCCTCCGGGAGGATGACTTTTCCGATATGCTGCGTTACCAGCTGATGTGTGAGAAAGACAGACTGACAGGTTATCTGGACGTGACAGAGGATCTGGCAGGAAGGATTTCGAAGCACCTGGACGGATTCCGCACTTTCTCTCAGTTTGCAGAGATTCTGGAAGCGAAAAATTATACCCGGACGCAGATCAATCGCGCGCTGCTTCACATCCTGCTGCGTATCCGGAAGGAAGACCTGCAGCGGGCAGTCTGTCCGGAGTATGTAAAGGTTCTGGGATTTACCGGTCAGGGAAGACAGGTGCTTTCTGAAATCAGAAACAGTAAAAACGCAGGGATCCGGACAATGGCAAAGACATCTGCCCTTCCGGAGGAAATCACGCGGACGGATGTTTTTGCGTCAAATCTATATGAGGCAGTGCGCTCTCAAAAGAGCGGTCAGTGCTTTGTACATGAATTTTCCAGACCGGTCATTCTTTTCCCGTAGGACAAGCTGGTATGTGGAATAGATGCATCAAAGTCCCCGTGCGTGTCAGATCAGTTGTATATTTCTTATGATGGCGGGGTCAGAAGGTAAGCGTATAAGAAATTGTCTTGAAATTCAAACATTTGCAGACATGCTGGAAGAACTGTAGTACTTCTGTTACGGCTCACTGGTGTGTCAGGAGGGCACTTCTCATGCAGGCCTTTGGAGTGAGCTTACTGTCCGTTTATGAACGGAAACAGCCAGATGAGAAGTGT
>JBJEMO010000235.1:0-4752 GCA_051879715.1 Bilifractor sp. | reverse complement strand
AAACCACTTCTTGTTCACCTGCAGATCCATAATCTCTTCCCTTGTCAGACTGTCATACCTTGCTCTGCACTTCTCATCAAGCGCCTTGTTCAGTTCCTTTACAATCTTGTTGTAGTCGGACACTTTGCCACAAAGATCTAAAGCCTGCTTTAGTTGATTTACATCATCCTGCAAGCTTTCCGGTACGCTCTCTACTGTACGAATATTAAATAAGCGCAGCATGATAGAAGACTTTGTAACAGTTCCTTTTTCTGTTACAGCACTTTCGCAAAGCGGGTGTCCCACCAGATATGCCTGAAGGCGCTTCTTCTGCATCGGAAGTTGATCCCTCAAATGTTCCAACTCTATGGTTTCCTCTGTCTCTACATGCTGAGTAAGTTCCTCAATCTTGGCTTCTAAGTCCTTAGCCTTGACTTTTCCGTCCTCAGCCACATCGGCAAGAGCAGATTCTTCATCGGCGCTCTCAACCAGATCAGAAAGCAGGGATTCCGTTTCTGCGACAACGTTCTCGGCTTCCTCTATAGCATTCTTTTCCTCACGGAAGAAGGCATCTATCACGATGGCCTTTGGAATCAATCTTCCTTCCCATCCAGTGACTTTCATCTCACCTTTATTCTTGCCCTGCGTGATTTCCTCTTCGATATTGTCCGTCGCTCTGGCATTGGCATAGCCATCCGGTTCGCTTATTATAAGTGACACATCATCGTTCATGACCTCATTCCAATAAGCCAGCAGCACTTGATACACGTCGTATTTATCAATCAGCGTCAGGTGTTCAAATTCAGCAAGGATATCTTCAGCAAGGCTAACGATTAACTCTCTCGCAGATACATCTTCATCAAGGGAAGATAAAGTGGGATATTCCTTGGCCTTCCATGCTGCAAAAGCCTCATCGAGTTTCTCACCGTATTCTGAGAACTCGGCGTTTTTATATATCGTCTGACGGATATTCTCATGCTCCACATTCAAGCTGTAATACTTTTCGCTAATCGCCGTCAGCAACTCAGCCTTTAGCGAAGGGAACACATCCCAATATTTAGACAGACTGTCAATATCAACCGCCGGAATACCGCCATGAATATGCGCATAGATATCCTGAACATCCTCTGGATCTGTGGAATCAATATAGCGAGTAATGTTCAGGTTATACCCGTTTTTCTTTTCGATTTCATCGTTTGGTACGAAACGCGCATACTTCGGATCAGTTGTAATCTGGTTGTTGAATGTCGTGACGATCTTATAGATGTCCTGCTCACGCAGCCGGTTCTTATTTCCATCTTTTACATAACCACGGCTCGCATCAATCATAAAGATGCCCTGACGGTTCGCTGCGCCTTCTTTATCAATCACGAGTACGCAGGCAGCTATGCCGGTGCCGTAAAACAAGTTTGCTGGAAGGCTGATAATGCCCTTAATCCAGTGTTTCTTTATAATTGCTTCTCTAATAGTCGCTTCGGCATTTCCACGGAACAGAACACCATGAGGGAGAATAACCGCAGCCTTGCCATTTGACTTCAATGTCTTAAGGATATGCATGAGCCAAGCATAGTCGCCGTTTTTTTCCGGAGGTATATCTCCATACCCCTCGAACCGACCATATTCTTTACCGGCAATACCATCGCGCCAATTCTTCATAGAGAAAGGCGGATTTGCCACTATGTAATCGAAACGTTCAAGTATGGAATTATCGGATTTATCAAGATACTGCGGATTTGAGAATGTGTTACCGCTCTTGATGGTAATCTCGGCCTTACGATGCAGGACGGCATTCATCTTCGCCAGACCAGCTGTCGTGCTTTCCTTTTCTTGTCCATATCCCATGATCGGGATAGGAGCTGCATCAATGGCTCGAATTAATAGGCTGCCACTTCCACATGCCGGATCGCATACCGTGGCGCTGGTGTCCGTGCAACGGCTGATTCCCACGACATTGGCGAGGATTCTGGAAACCTCTGCAGGTGTATAGAATTGTCCCTTGCTCTTTCCGCTTTCTGTAGCGAATTTTCGCATCAAATATTCGTAGGCGTCTCCGATGATATCATCACCTTCAGCCTTATTCCGGGAGAAGTCGAGTTCCGGACGCTGGAAGATGGATATGAGATCGGTCAACTTATCGACCATTTCCTTACCGCTTCCCAGCTTCTTCTCATCATTAAAATGAGCAATATCAATAACACCCTTCAGGTCAGTATTCTCGTCAGCAAGGCGTGCTATGATTTTATCCATACCTTCGCCGATGTTTTTCTTTCCCTTCAGAGCAATAAAGTCATCAAAGGAGCAGCCCGTCCGTTTCTCCGGATCGGGATCTTTATCATGTGCCTTATCAAAGACCTTAATGTCTTCATAGGCTCCTTTATTCTTAAATTTATCAGTGACATACTTCATGAACAAAAGTGTCAGGATATAGTCCTTATACTCTGAGGAATCCATGCCTCCGCGAAGTTTGTCACAGCTCGCCCACAGCGATGCATATAGTTGTGTTTTCTTGATAGCCATAGTTGTCTGCTCCTCTATCCCTGATTTTTGTCTAAATCAATCTGCGCTTTTTCCACTTTTAACCCATTCATCTAGTTCAGTTTTCTTGAATTTCCATTGCTTGCCAATCTTATGGGCAGGCAGACCTTTCTTTTCATTTCTAATCCATCCACGAAGTGTTACTGGCTTGATATCCAGATAGTCCGCGGCTTCGTCAAGGCTGATCCACTTATCGTTGATTATCTCTTCCATTTCTTCACCTCGTGTTAATTCGACTTCATTCAAATATGCAAAATAAGTCAAATTTATTATACTCTATCATCATTTCAGTGCTCAATCGTTTCTTGCTATTTGATGATATTTATTCATATTTCCACGATTTCTGTAAATGGACCGGACATGGATATGTCCGTGTTTTTTTTGTTTATTTTTCAGTCCCTATTAGATTTCTGCCATTGCAGTCAAGGCATTTTTCCTCCAATAACGGACATAGCCGTGTCCGGGGTTTAACACCTCTTTTCTGGCACTATAAGGTTGTCTTCAGAAAGACACCACATAGTCGTTCGCTTGGCGCGCAGAGCGGTTCAATCGATTATGGCGGTCGCAATTTAATGCGAATCCAACGTACGCGGATGGATGATTCCCTTATTCATCATTATTCCGTCTTTGTACGTAAAGCATCACCACACAACAGCCCCTGATCAAGGCTGACCCGAACGTTTGGTGATGCACCTGCAAACGAGGACATTGTTCATAGGGTAAGCAAGCCTCCATGACAAAAGGAGACAAAAGCATGACAGACGAAGACTGGATTATCAATCTGGAAAACACAGCAGACGAGGTTGCCGGTATCTGCGGAAGAGAAGTTGTTCTCTTCATTCTCAGGGAACATGGTGCAAGAAGCATCTACGGCCTGAAACCGGGTGACTACGAAGAGGTGTTCTCAGAGCTTTATGCGTATATCGAGAACGACAACTGACAACTGATTACGAAAGTCCTTCGGTCCTATCGTCCAGCTAACGATCAGGCCAAGGCAAGGGAATTCCCTGCTCCACTCGGTGCGCCCTACCGCGGATAGACGAGTGCATCTCCGGATGGAGCAGGCAGCAAGACAAATTTGGTTCAGCTTCATGCACGGCTGGCCGCCAATTAGAAACGGGGTAACCCGCTTAGGTGGCCTGAATGAAGGAAAAATTGAATCTGTCATCACCGGCTCCCCGTTTCGGAAAGGAACGAGGACGCCAAGATGGCTATCGAAGTCAAACGAGTAGATTTTTATGACAACGACAGAATTTATGCGACAGTAGAAGTTAAGACCTGCGAGGATGGACGCGTTGAAATCGTACCTCCTGACGGATACCGGATGTATCCGATGGATATTGAGACTGCTGACACCTCAGCACACAGTTTTGTACCAGAACTTATCCGCATGTGGTGGAAAGGCAGTCGTCGGTACAAATGCTACATGGTACCCGTCCTTGCGGAACTGTTCAACGCGATGATGCGGCCTGACTGGTCTGAGGATAAGCGTAACCTTCGTTCACATAAGTGCCGTGTCGAAGGTGCCCATGGAACACCGATCATCTGCCGCAGGGCATCCTGCACCGGCTGTCCAAATGTCGGGAAGGATATGGAGACAAATCAGACATCCTATATCGAAGACCTGAAGAAGAACAGCAACTGGGAACCTGCCACAGAGGACATCACGAGCACTGAAGCTATGGGGCGTATTTTATACGACGAGTTTATTAACTTTCTTGCGAAGCATCAGAAAAAACTGGCTCAAATCAAGCTTCTCGAGGATGAAGGTTGTAGTGTGAATGAAATTCATGAAATACTGGATCTTCCCATCAACACAATCTATTCCGATCGGAAGCGGATAAAGAAGCTGGAAAGTGAATTCTTCAAAGAGGATTAACACGATGGGAGGCGGTGCAAATGATGATTCTGCATCGCCTTTTTTCTATTCCTGCTCAAATAGCCTTTCCACAGTCACAACCCCTGAAAATAGCAAAGCCACAGTCACGCCAGTCAAAAATTCATCCAAATAGCCTTCCCACAGCCACGCCAGACCAACTTTCACATTTTTTCTATAAGAAAACGCGGCCCCAGCCTCTCTTCTCAGAAAGACGGATGCTGCAGAAATGGCTTAAATACGGGCTTTTTCGGCCCTCTTTCAATTTGTTCTTGTTAGCAGAGCCACTGTCTCGACGTGAACTGTTTCGCTGAACTGATCATACGGCTGCACGTATTCTATCCGAAATCCGTTCTCCGACA
>JBJEMO010000234.1:0-31954 GCA_051879715.1 Bilifractor sp. | reverse complement strand
CCCGACGAGTTTCGCAGCAACAAAAAATAAGCATAAAATCAGCTTACTGTCCGTTACGAGCGGAAACAGACAAATGAGAAGTGCCCTGCCTGGCAGACCAGTGGACCGTACCCATACTACTGATCACGCATCCCAGCCAAGCTTTCTTCTCTTTTCCTTCATGTCCGCAATCATCTGCTCCGCAAGCTTCACAGGATCCACATTGACCACCATATGTGATCCCAGTGTCTCCTCGGTCCCCTGCTTCAGGAATTCGATGACATTTTTGGATCCGAAGATCTGCGCCTCTACGCAGTGATAGGAGGAAATACCGAGCAGACGGAACGCAAGCGCCGCATCGATACCCTTCTCGTTGCTCCACTCCGGTGAAGTGAACGCATAGGGCATATCCGGTAGCTTCTGCCCGAGTGCACCGGCGATGCCGCCAAGAATCGCACTGGACCGGGTGTTATCAATGCACTCTCCCACATGCCATACCGGCGGAAGGTCCGGCTCCAGGAAGCTGCGCAGCTTTTCTCCTGCGAACTGCTTTGCATCCTTCGCGCAGTAACCCAGCTTCATCAGCGGGTATGACGCACATCCATTCGAGAGGATCAGCACATTGTTCTCCATCAGGACCTTTGCCACATCCGCAATGCAGCGCTCATAGGGAACCTTCGGGTTATTGCATCCGACCATGTTTACAATACCGAGAATCCTGCCGTCCTTTAAAGCTTCCGCAATCGGGCCGAAGCCGCCGAACCGGCGTCCCACATACTCTGCAGAGAATCCGACCTCAGCAGTCACCTCATAGGGCGGTATATACACCGGTATGCCTTTTCTGTCCTCAAAGCTCTCAATGCCACGGAGCACAATTTTCTTCGCAAGCTCCTTTGCCTGACTGATATTGGAGTGGTAACGGTCAAACTCCATTCTCTCTGCGCCTGGCAGACGGGCAGAGGCACTGGTCGTCACAACTGTGGTCCGGTAGCACTTCGCCACATCCATAATTGCCGGGAATACATCCTGCACATCGGCAACCCACAGGTCCAGCGCACCCGTCATCAGGACCAGCTCTGCCGAAACGGCATTGGAGAGCGGAATTACACCATCATAACGGTACATTGCAGAAAGTCCGCTGCAGCAGATTCCATAGAAACGGATTCCCTTTGCGCCTTTTTCCTTTGCAAGACGGATCATCTCCTCCGTCTGTCCACACTTCACGATCTCCTTTACCAGAAGCGGCAGATGACCATGTACTGCGATATTGACATATCCCTTCTCTAGTGCACCGATGTTCACCTTTGAGGTGACACGGTCTCCCACACCGAACAGGGAATCCGTCGCGATGGAAGCACCAACCACACCGGTAAAGCAGAAGGCCAGTCCGCAGCGGAGGAAATGCTCCATGACACTTCTCCAGTCACTGTCTGTACCCACAGCAGTCTTGTGATATGCCTCAAAAACCTCGTGATAGGCGCTGATCGGCATCAGGTCCAGGTCTTTCCATACCTTCACACGGTCCGCCGGCGCACAGACCTCCGCGGTTTTGTATACATGAGAAGGGTCTGGGCTGGAAAGATCATCCAGCAGGGCCTTTGCCAGATCATAGGCGACATCCTTCACCTCACGACCTTCTGTCGGAATACCGAAGCTCTTCGCCGTTGCCAGAATCTTCTGCTCGCCAAGAAGCGGAACATCAAGCTTTCCCTCAGCCGCCCACATCAGCTCCAGCATCAGCTCACGCGCATGCATGCCATGCTGTGCGGCACCGGCTGCCGCCGCACGCAGGAGGTTCCTGGCAACAATCAAGTCCGCGTCTGCACCGCAGACACCGCGCTTTCCCTTCTGGGTGATACGGCAGGGTCCCATGTTGCAGATCTTGCAGCAGATGCCTGCCAGACCAAAGTTACACTGGGGCTGCTGCTTGTCAAAGCGGTCAAAGGTTGTGTCGATGCCCAGCTGTTCCGAGCGGAGCAGCATTTCACGAACCGCCGGGTCCGGTGTCTGCTCGATCTGGTCCTGTTTGGAAGGGAATGTCTTGCGGTATGCAGTAACAGCATTCATGTAATCCCTGATAAATGCATCCTCATCCTCCTCCGGACAGACATCATTCTGATGCTGATCAGGCTCTGCATGTTCCGCATTCTGCGCATGACTGTGTGCATAACTGTCATGATCGTGCTGATGCGTATCATCAGGATTCTTTCCTTCCTCAACCGCGCGGTAAGCCTCGTCAATCTTCTCCGGATCATGCGTCGAACCCTTCTGAATCACTACGGGAATTCCGTTCTCATCAAAGCCAATCAGGTTGCGGTGTGTGTGAATGTGCTCTAACATCTCGTTCTTTTTCCTCCATTTTTCTCTACTGCTGAACACAATGCTGTCTCAGGCATTCCAAAATATCCTGATACAATACAACAATCTATCTAATCCATTCATGGTATGATATCGGGTTCACCTCATATGCTGGCCAGACCCGTATGATCTTTCTTCCGTGAATCGGCCTGCCGGCCAGAATAAGCCTCAGCCTGTTCCTCATGAACCTCTTCGTGCGCTTTTCCATCAAGCAGAAACGCTGCGTATCTTAGAAAAACCACTGCCAGTAATACGACCGCAATCAGGCACTGCACAGCTGCCAGCACAGAAAGGGCTGTCATGCCAGTTCCGCCAGAACCTCCTGCAAGAAAGGCCTTCCATGTGAGGCTCGTTCCAATTGCCGTATTGATAAACGGAAACGTGAATCCCGCAAATGAGGGATAAAACGTTCCTCCGATATACCGGATAACCTGAACGATTCCCAGTATATAGAACAGAACAGACAGGAACAATATTGCTGCAAGAACCATCGGGTTTTTCACTGAAAACGACTGGTTATACCCCACCAGACACAGACTGAAGGGCGCGGCACAGATTGCCTGCAAAGGCTGCAGAGGCTTCTCTGCCGGAATGCGAAGATAGCGGACTGCTATCAGTACCATCAGCACGGCTGTGGCAAGCAGACCGTAAATAGTCAGCACCCTCCCCAAAGGCTGCATACCAAATGCAGGGCTTGTTGCGGCAGCTGCAACGATGCCTACATAGACCAGAAACCAGGACATGTACACCTGCTTCCACTGGAAGTGCAGGAGAAAAGTGCGTGTAAAATATACAATCAGTCCCACATGCAGCAGAAGACCGGCCCACCAGAAGCCGGCTGCTACGGGAATACTGAGACTTTTCAGAGCGACTGCGAAAAACATCACGCCCATACTAAAGGTGCCTGCCACGCCTGCAACAGCCGGGCTGCGCATATCCCTGCGTACCATGTCCGGGTAGAGAACCAGCTTCAGAAGCAAAAGAACCAGCAGAAGACCGGCAATCACTTCCATGCATATCCATACCACCTGCGAGGTATTCTTCAGGAAATTCCCGAAAGCGGCAAAGCTCAGCATCACACCTGAAAGCGGAATGGGAACTCTTCTTATCACATTTCGCATAACAGCCCTCCTCCATAATCCAAACAAAAGCTATAAAAATCAGTCTGATCTATAGCCATGCAATGATATCTTTTTATTATTATATTTCCCATCTGCTTACTATGTTTTAAGATTTTACATGAAAACCTGCATGCTTGTCAATCATGCATCTGAAAAAAAGCAATCTTATAAAGCATAAATCCCTGCCTGTCTGAGCGCCTGATATCTGGCAGGCCAAAAAAAGACCGCCGTCTTTCGACGGCGGTTACCGGGTATTAACGCGTACCCCAGACATTTACAATAACACAGCCAATGATGATCAGCGCAAGCCCGAAGATACCAAAGCCCGTCAGCTTCTGCTTAAACAGAAAATAGCCAATCACATTGGTGGCAATCAATCCCACCCCGCACCAGATGGCATAGGCAATACCGACATTCATCCGGTCCATGACATGGGAAAAGGTGTAGTAGCACACAGCGTATGCCGCCACACAGAGTATGGACGGCAGCGGCCGGGTGAAATGATGGGTGTATTTTAGAAGGGACGTTGCTGTCACCTCGGATGCAATTAAAATCGTCAGCAGTAAGGCTGTCATTTTTTCCGTTCCTCCTGCGCCATGCTCTTCACCTTGACCATCGCCTTGTTCACTGCCGGAATCAGCAGAAGAACGATCGTCAGGCCGCACTCTGTGAAGATATAGATGGCATTATAAGCCAGAGAATATGCCATGGCAGACATGCCATATTCACTGCTGTAGCTTCCGAAGAAGATATATCCGGAAAGCACCGCAAAGAAATACCGTCCGACCACACCCAGCAGATAGCCCTTGATCAGGCCATGCTTCGCGTTTGAGAACACTCCGGAGAGTCCCAGCGCAGTGAAGGCAAATACATAGTCAACCAGCATCTGCGGCAGGGAGATGATGTACGGGTCAATGATCAGCTGCAGCAGCCCATAGGCCAGTCCGGCAAATAGTCCTGTGCCCAGTCCGTACCAGTATCCGACAAGTGAAATCAGAAGCATAGAGAACAATGTAATGCTTCCGCCCATCGGCAGATGGAACAGTTTAATCATGGACGCTATCGTCGCCAGTGCAATAGCCATGGCGGAAAATACAAGCTTTCTGGTACCAAGCGCACCCTTCTGGTCCGGCTTTCGGATCAGACAGATCAGCAGCATAGCCGCGATGATAATCGCGATGATCAATACATAACCGGCCTGGGTCAGCTGGTAGGAACCATCACTTCCAAGTGTAGCAAAAAATGACATAAAAAAATCCTCCTCACATCTATCTGCGGGAGAATTTCTGTAAGCAGATGATCCGCCATCTTTAGTTCAAGGACTCAGCTTCCCTGCGCCGGCATTATCCGGATCAGGTAATCAGGGTCAGCCGCATACGCGGCACTCTCAGCTTCCGCTCCCCCAGCAGGTTTTCTATTCGTCAATAGTATAACACAGATATATAACCCGTCAAATTCTTTCACCGATTACTACACCGTTACTGTTCGGAGGTGTGTCAGGAGGGCACTTCTCATGCTGGCCTTTGGAGTGAGTATTACGGACAGTTAGCTGGTTTTATGCGATATTGCCAATAATGTTGATTGCGAGAATGTTTGAGGAGGGCGGTTTTTGCCCGACGAGTTTCGCAGCAACAAAAAATAAGCATAAAACCAGCATACTGTCCGTTTACGAACGGAAACAGACAAATGAGAAGTGCCCTCCTGACACACAAGTGAACTGTAACATCACACCTGGTTTTTAACTGGTTTTTCCACAAAAGGCCCTGGCATATGTTTATGAACTGCCATGGCCTTTCTCCATTCATTATGTATTGATGAAATGCCGTGTCTCTACGGCTTATACATACTTATACGTATGTACTTTTATCAGCTTTCCGGCGTCTGTGCACCGCAGAAATGTTCCCTGGCGAATTCCATGTCCTGAACCAGCTCAACCGCTCCCAGATAAGTCCCTTTCCTGTCGCGGACAGCCATATAGTTTACCAGCATGGTTCTGCCGTTTTTCTCCATCCACACCGGTACACTGTCCTTGCTTCCATCACGGAAGCTGTCCAGTATATTGCGGACCATGGGTTCAATCTTCGGCGGATGGCAGGAAAACACCTCCCGGTCGATGGCCATATGCGCGCGCTTGAAGACCTTCGGTCCCTCATTGAAAAAGCGGTTGATATTGTCCGCATCAATGAAACTGATCTCCATCGGAATGGTATTCAGAAGCGCGGTGAGCTGTGGAACGGTCATATGGCCTCCCGGCATGACCACTTCTCCTTCTGCCCAGGCACCAGCGCCCGTTCCAGAAGCCAGAACTGCACCAGCGTTCGCTGCGATCTCTTTTTCAGTAAGGCCCTGCTCCGCATCCTCCCATTTCGGGAAGGAAATGCCGAGTATTTCCGCGTAATCTTTGGAATCCTGATAGATGGAATACCACTCATCCTGTGTGAAATTGACCGCGCAGATCGGGAAGAGAATGTTCTTTTCCTTATAAATCATCTCCTCGGCACGTTCCAGCACCTTTGAGAGCCTGTCGTACCAGCTGTCATCATGATCTTCTGTCTTTGCAAGGGCACTGATTTCATCCCGGATTTCATCATCCACCGTCCACATGACATCAGAAGGGCCGGAAATATCATATTTTGCCTTGAGATGCGGGTAGAGAAGATCCCCCTTCTTTGCATAATGCACGGAAATTTCACGCAGCTGTGACATAAGAGCATCGCTTACATCCTTTCCCGCAATGGCTTCCCGGGCTTTGGCAATCAGAGTCTCAATCGCCTGATTTTCCTGATCAAAGAGCTGCAGGGGATGTCCCGGAATGGCTTCCAGCGCCCCCGCGATCTCCTTCTTGCTGCCGGGATCCGCTGCTGCTTCCGACATCATCTTCGCAATAGAAGCACCCTGCTGTGCTGCAAGAGAAGCCTCTACGGCCTTCTCCGCATTTGCTATTTTTTCCTCACGTGTTGCACCGTGGAACAGCGCTGAGTGTACGTCACAGAGCTTCTGCACCTCTGCAAGCGGCGCGCCCTCCCTGATCAGGTCCTGCTCCGCCTTCATGATCTCGGATGCATCCACATCCTTGAAGTTTTTCACAAAATCAGCACGAACGGCCTCAAGATCCTCTCCATTTCCAAGCCTTTTCAGATAGCTCTTGAGCATCTCCGTCCGCTCGTCACTTAAACCTGCAGGCGCCGGCTTCTTTTCCTCTTCCCATGGCATCTTCAGCTGCGGCATCTCGCCCTCGATTTCAAAGCCATTCGTCATGAGCGCCATCACCACATCCATCATGGAGATATTTTTCATTTTTGCACCCTTTGGAATGGTCATCACCCGTCCGACAGAATTGAGCATTGCCGTCTTGGTGATTTCGGTAAAGCCAAGTCCGGAAAGGATGCCGGAAAGCTCCGGATATTCCTTTACCAGCTCATATACCGATTTAGAAAAGTCTATTTTTTTTGCCATATTATACTCTCCCATGTATTTAATCCGGACACAGAACCGGCGCGCAGATTCATCCGCGCGCCGGCGTCATCCCGTCTGTAATCAATCCAATGTCAGCAGCAATGCCATCTTGAACTTCTCTGTGGCCTTCACAAAATGGAGACCTCCCTTGGCGAAATGGAATTCCTCGCCAGCTTTGATCGGATGCTCCTTGCCCTCGTACCCGATAACGCCCTCACCATCCAGTGCGAAGACGATTGCTTCTCCCGGCGCAGCGTGCTCGGCCAGACCTGTTCCTTTATCAAAGGCCATCAACACAAACTTCATCTTATCATTATGGACCACATCCATATTGACGATTTTGCCCTCCTGATAGGGAACCAGATCTGCCAGTTTAAAAACCTCGCCCGCCTTCACTACGCTATTCATAACGTCCTCCTTCTGAATGGAAATTTCTGTATAAACTGCTCCGTTTTTCGTACGCATACCCACAGGTGTACCGGTGAGCGTCAGCACTGCATCTCCAACGTCCGCCTTCCTCTGATATCCGTCTCTTCCGTATACCTCCAGATCGCCTTCTGCGACCAGAATCAACTTGTAATACGGATAAATTTCCGCGCTGATATCTGTTCCGGCCGCCATGGAAAAATAGGTGATCTGATTTTTGCCCTTGTATACTTCTCTGGATATTGTGCATCCCGGAACGGGAGCATTATCCTTCGCAATCGAAAAAACCTCACCTGTTTTTTCTTTCATCTCATTCCTCTCTCCCGTTCCCGGGCTTTCTGTCATCATCTTAACATCTATCAGTACACCCTCATGCATGCACAGATGGAATCGCATTGATGGCTGTATGCACACACAGACACATTGATCTCCACTGTCTTACAGATTACCGTATCACAGACTACCGTAATCACAAGGATTACCCATCAGTCATGATAAAATCCGCTTCTGTTTGTATTCAGCCGCGCTTATTGAAATTGAAAGCGCCCTTTCCCGGGTAAACAGCTGCATCTCCGAGCTCTTCTTCAATACGAAGCAGCTGGTTGTACTTCGCCACACGCTCTGATCTGGACGGTGCGCCGGTCTTGATCTCTCCGGCATTGAGTGCAACAGCAAGATCAGCAATTGTAGTGTCCTCTGTCTCTCCGGATCTGTGGGAAACGATCGCCCGCATTCCGGCGTTCTGAGCCATCCGGATGGCATCCAGGGTCTCACTTACTGAACCGATCTGGTTGAGCTTGATCAGAATCGCATTGCCTGCGCCAAGCTCAATGCCCTTCTTCAGTCTCTGGGTATTTGTAACAAAGAGGTCATCACCAACCAGCTGTACCTTGCCACCCAGCTCACGGGTCATCTTTTGCCAGCCTTCCCAGTCCTCTTCATCGAGACCATCCTCAATGGAATAGATCGGATACTTCTCAATCAGGCTCTTCCAATGCGCAATGAGCTCATCAGAGGTAAAATCTCTGCCTGACTTGGGCTGATGATAAAAACCCTTGCCTTTTTCGCTCTTCCACTCGGAGGAAGCTGCATCCATCGCAAGGACAAAATCCTTTCCGGGCTCATATCCGGCGTTGCGGATTGCCTGAAGAATATGCTCAATTGTATCCTCATCACTGGCCAGGTCCGGTGCAAAACCGCCCTCGTCACCTACCGCAGTGGTCTTACCCTCTTCCTTCAGCAGCTTCTGCAGTGCATGGAAGACCTCTGTCGACCAGCGCAGTCCCTCTCGGAAGGTAGGTGCGCCTGCAGGCATGATCATGAACTCCTGTGTATCAACGGAGTTGGTCGCATGCGCGCCACCATTGAGAATGTTCATCATCGGAACCGGAAGTGTAACCGCGTTCGCGCCGCCAAAGAAACGGTACAGCGGCAGATCCAGTGATTTAGCCGCTGCGTTTGCCGCAGCGATGGATACTGCCAGGATCGCATTGGCACCAAGGTTTGATTTGTCCTTTGTTCCATCCAGATTGATCATGATCCGGTCAACCGCATAGGTGTCAGACGCGTCTACGCCGACAAGGGCCGGTCCGATCTTTTCATTGATATTGGCAACCGCCTTCGATACGCCCTTTCCTCCGAATTTGGACTTATCGCCATCGCGCAGCTCAAGCGCCTCAAATTCGCCGGTGGAAGCACCGGACGGAGATGCGCCTCTGCCAACCGTTCCGTCCACCAGTGTCACCTCCGCCTCAACGGTCGGATTTCCTCTTGAATCTATGATCTCTCTTCCATAAACCTTTTCAATCTGTAAATACTCTCTGTTCATAAGACATCCTCCTGTCTAAATAAGATGCATACAATTTGTCGCATCAAACATTTGTTATATTGCCTTACTTACATTCTATCATACACGTTTTTGTTTTGCAAAGCCGTAACACAGGATACGAATTCTCATTTTTTCCTACTATATTTAAAAATCTGCCCAGTAAAGCACTTCTCATGCAGTCCTTTGAAGTATTATGGACGGAAACAGACAAATGAGAAGTGCCTTACCTGTCAGACCAGGTACAATACATTCTTTTCATATAAAATTTTCATATATTGCGCAGGCAGGTCTGCAGCATGCTTCCTACTGTATCCGCGAAAAGATCCAGCTGGCGGATTCTGGCAAACTGCCGTCCATAGATCCTCTGGACAGAGGGCAGACTCTTCTCGTCTCCGGTAAACACACAGAGCACCGTAATCCCCTGCATCCGTGCACGATGCACCTCTGCGGCAGTATCCTCCACTCCCATCGAACCCGCATAATCCCTGTAGATGCCGGAGGATGTCCGCACCTTCACCGCATCGTTGGGTTTCCCGTCAGAGAGAACAATCAGAAGTCTGTATTCCGCCGGATTGTTTTTCATCATGCCGGCGGCAAGACGGATTGCCAGTCCGTCCCGGTTGGCACCGGTAGTGAAATACCGGAATATATTCCTGTTATTCTTCGGCTCATTATAGTCGCGGAACATATTCACTACTGTGTATCCATTCATGGAGCAGAAGGAGTAGACTCTGACCGGAATTCCGCACCTGGTCAGACTCTCCGCAATCATATAACCCTGTGCAGCAACAACCGGCTGCCTGTGTACCTGGGATGTGGATGCATCCAGCAGAATGTCCACGGTCAGATTCCCGGTATTACCGGGCAGCACCTTTCTGAATACCCGGTCATCCTTCAGCTCCAGCCCACGCCAGATCAGGGAAGCATCGAGACGTCCGGAATTCGACTTCACCTGCTGGTCATCCATACGCATCAGCCGTGAATTACGGATCTGATTCGTCAATCGCAGAATAGAAAGATTGTATCTGGTGATATTCTCCTGATAGGCCTTTTCATTCTCCTTTGCCTGGGCAACTGCCTCCTTGCGCATCTTGCCCGCAAAGCCCTTCTTCAGCATTTCCTCATCATAGGCGCCGTCTGTAAAATGCAGGTGCACATCCGTGTGATTACCGGTGCAGTACTCCTTCTCCAGCTTCCGGACCTGTTTCTGATCATAAAGCGGTTTTCCAAAGTAATCTGTAATGTACTCCCGCAGCCCCTCATCAGTCTGTGCAGAGTATTTCGCAAAGGAAACACTCAGATGGCTCTGGTCCAGCACCGCGCCCCCATATTCTGACAGATGTTCCCCGTATCCGAAGGCAAGACGACGGACCGGACCCATGTCCTGCGTGCGTCCCTTTCTACTTCTCCGGAAAAACAGCAGAAGAAACGGACTTTTCTTCTCCTCCTGGACAACCGGCTTCTTTGATCCCGGACGCCGATAGGTGAAAAAGGTCTCCAGCGTATCTGCAATCTGGCTGATGACCTGATCCGTATCCAGATCTCCGCTTACCTCTATGCTGTTCAGAAGCTTGACGTCTACAACATCCGGAAGGCCCTCATTTTCTCCGAGTGCCCGGCGGAAGTGTCCCCGTGTCACGGCGAGCACACGCTGTCCGGCGGAATCTTCCAGGGAAAAGCTTCCCTCAAGGGACTTCAGATGACGCTTTGCGTATTCCCGGCGTAGATATGGAAAAACCGGACGCACATCCCTTTCCCTCTGGAAGGTGCAGTTCTCCATGGCTAGCCAGAAAAGGCTCTCATAGGCCGTCTGGTCAACCTTCTCATGGAAGGTATTGTAAAAACTCTCCAGTTTCTCCCAGTCGTAGTGCTTATGCACTGCGCCGACAATGCTGTTCCAGTACAGGTCGGCACGACCGTCGCTGTCAAAGACACGGAATCCGGGTTCTATGTCATAGTTCTCAGCGCCGTTCCAGATCAGGTTCGCAGCGCGCTTTTTTTCAAATTCCGAGATTTCCATGTTTCCTCCGTTAGAAATAATACTGAGACTTTTTGAATGCCAATGCACAATTCCGCCCGCCACAGAGAGGAATTTCATAGCCCTGCCGTCATTCGCAAACCGGCTGTAACAAAGATTTATCCTTGTTCTTGTTGCTGCGGAACTCCTCAGGCGCTTAGGGCGCCTTCGTCAAACAGTCCTCGCATCCTGGTTCAATGTCCGTGTCCGGATAAATCTTTGAACAGCCGGTAATGCTCTGACTAATGGTCTATGAAATTCCTCTCTGCGCCTATATCTTGCAAATTTCTACATCAGAGGCTTCCTGGCCTTAACATTTCCACAAATAAAGCCGTAGTCAAATACTTTACGCAGTAAAAATTTTACCCCGTGTGAGATCCGCCGGAAAACGCACCGTGATCATATCCTTAACCAGCTGCCGCTCATATTCGTCGAAGCATTTGTTCACGATACCAAGCTCTATGGCATCTGCCGCCTTCAGACCATGACTGATCAGGTTGATGGCCGCCATCAGTCCACGCATGTCCAGTGCTTTTGTGGATATTTCTCCGCCCTCGCATTTCCTGCGGATGTCATGGAAGAGCTGGGAGAACTGTTCTGCATATTCTTCCCGGATTGTCGGGTATTTGTCCCGGATCAGCTTGTTCAGGTTTTCTTCGCTGATGACCGGCATCTGTATGATCAGGAAACGGGAGGCAAGGGCCTCATTCAGCTCTCTTGTGCCTGCATAGCCATAGTTCATCGTGGCGATAAATCTGGAGGCCTCATTCAGACTGATGCGGTCATAGCCCGGGACGTCAATGACGCGTCTGAAATCAAGTACAGCGTGCATGACAGCCAGGGATTCATTCCTTGCCATATTGATTTCATCCAGCACGCCGAACCCGCCCTCCTCAGCCACCCGGAGAATCGGGCCCTTGCGGAGCCGGACCGCACCATTCTCGAAGGTATCCGCGCCGATCAGGGAAGCTGCATCTGTATTAATATAGAGAGAAATATCCCACTCCGGCCTGTGAAAAACTGCCGCGAGGTCCTGGGCCAGCACATTTTTTCCGGTAGCCTTTGGACCTGCCAGAAGCAGATGCTCTCCGACAAGCAGGGAGGACAGCGCCTTCTCCCACACATCAGTGCCATAGTAGTGGTACATCGGATCCGGAACTCTTCGCTCCATGTCGGCACCCAGCTTGTAATAGGTTCTGAAGTGCGCAACCTCCGAGAGAATCCGATCAGACACGCCCTCCCTTTTCAAAAATTCCATCATATCTGTTTCCGCCATTTTTCATACTCCTCTTTTTCTGCACCAGATACTGTTTTCAATTATCCGATGATATCTGGATCAAAATGTAACTGACCAGGAAATTGTCTTGAAATCCGAACATGTCGGAACTGTGAGAATTTTTTAAGGCAATTCCATGAGCATACATCTATTAACCCTTACATCATACAATGGAAAAAGAATAAGGGGAACAGCCCGACAGAAAAACTGCCAGCTGTTCCCCCTCATATTCTCCTGTATTCTTTTGACTAAAAGCAACTACGCAAAGTCCGGTTCACTGCCAGCTGTTATGCCACAGCTCTCTGTGCAGCTTTCTTTCTGCCGCTGATCACGATGATGATCAGGTACACAATGGTAAATGCCGCGCCAACGCCATATGCTCCAGGCCATGGAAGATTGAATCCGATCTTGGCATTCATAATGAATGAGCAGGTGACGAACGCATAGAACGCGCCCGGAATCAGAGGCATCCACACGAATTTTGCTTTCTTCTGGATCATCATCCAGATTGCAATGCCCGCAAGTGCAAACAGGGATATCATCTGGTTGGACCATGCGAAGTATCTCCAGAGGACATTGAATCCATTGGAATCGAACTTTGCCCATACCAGGATAACAGCTACAAGTGCAAATACCGGAAGCGCAAGTCCGATTCGTTTGCCGTTAGAATCCTGTTTCAGATGGAAGGTATCGGAAAGAGTCAGACGCAGTGCACGAAGTGCTGTATCGCCGGATGTAATCGGAAGTACGATGACACCGATCAGAGCAATGACACCGCCAACCGGTCCCAGTGCGTTCTTGCAGAGGATACCAACCACTGAGGTAGCGCTGATCTTTGTCAGCTCTCCATTTACCATGCCGAAGAAGGACCATACGCCGTCCACTTGCTGCATGGTGACACCGCCGTTTGCAGCACCCAGGTTGATCATTGCCATTGCTCCTGCGGCCCAGCACATTGCGATGAAGCCCTCTACGATCATCATGTTGTAGAAGGTCATGCGTCCTTCCTTCTCACTCTCAATGGTACGGGAGATCAGGGCAGTCTGTGTGGAGTGGAATCCGGACAGAATACCGCAGGCAACCGTAACGAAGAAGATCGGGATGAAATGGCCTGTGTTGAAGTAAGCGCCATAGTCAAAGCCGGCACCTGCAGCTGTTGCTGTATTCCAGCTTCCCCAAAGCTCTGTCAGCGGATACTGTCTTGCAAAGATCGCAACGAAAATACCAACTGCAGAGAATACCAGAATGATTCCGAAGATCGGGTATACACGTCCGATAATCTTATCAATCGGGAATACAGTAGCAATCAGATAGTAGATAAAGATGACTGCATATACGATCCAAGTGGTCGGATCCGTCGGTGCTCCGCTCCATCCGAATACCTGGGTAGTAGCAATATCACCCGGCGTATAGATAAATACGGCGCCTACCAGAAGCAGCAGGATGCAGATGAAGATATCATACAGCCAGAACACTGCCTTGTTCGTATAGTTCTTTACGAAGTCCGGCATCTGTGTTCCGCCGTCTCTGGTGCAGATCATACCCGAGAAATAGTCGTGCATGGATCCGCCGATGACATTTCCGATCGGGATCGCCAGAAAGGCAATCGGTCCGAAGAGAATTCCCTGGATCGGTCCGAGAATCGGGCCGGTTCCGGCAATGTTCAGAAGGTTGATCAAGGAGTTCCTCCATGTCTTCATGGGGACATAATCGACGCCATCCTGCTTTGCGTAGGCAGGTGTCTCACGATCATCCGGTGCGAAGACTGTCTCGCAGAACTTTCCGTAAAGCGCGCCGCCCACGAAAAGGATCACAAGACCGATGATAAAAGTGACCATAGTGCTTCTCCTTTTCCGTCCACGATATTCCGGCAGATCGCCGTTTCACTTTAACATGGTAACGTGGAACATTTAATTAATTTCCATTATACCAAGTTTTTCTGAAAAAATAATCCTTTTTTTATACTTTCTTTATTTTTTGAATTTTTAGCTTTCTGTCCGCAGATCGCAGTGTTATTTTGGGTACACAACTGGATAAAGTGTACATTTCCGTATTTTTTTCGGTTAATTCTATTATACTTCAAATTTTTGCATTGATGATGCGGTTTACGCAAAACAAATGATGCGGCTGCAAAATTTCTGCACGAAAGCCCTGCATTCAAACCTGTCACTGATAATCCGATACGAGGAATAACGGTTTGATCCGGATCACCTCGTCATAATCCTGCCGGTCCAGCGCAACGGTATGGTCCATCCCCTTCAGATCCTCCTTCAGCACAGCAAGGGCTCCTTCCAGGTCCGCTGCCCTCTGTTCTCTGAGAATACGGATCATGCGGTCACAGACAATCGGATGGGAATAGCACGCCGGCAGAGGATACCCCGGATAGCTGTTGATGTGATGCTGCATATTATCCAGAGCTTTTTTCCACTCCCGATCCGCTCTTCTCCGGTTCCTGCCGGGAGTGGGAAGGACCCTGCTGTTCAGCATCATAAAGACAGCAGCACCACCAATCAGGATCAGCATCAGTGCAGTCATCTTCGGAAGACCAAACCGCAGACCTGCCACAGCGCCGACAATGCACCCGATGCCAGCAGCCAGAATCAATGCTGCCAGAACCTGCCACCCGGGCTTGATCAGATCACAGCTTCTCTTGATTCTGGCTCTGGCGATCAGCTCCTGCGACAGACCGGGCCGTTTGTGCAGAACCTCCTTTGCCTTCTCCAGCTGACGGACCGCATGGGCCGCTTCACCCTGCAGCTCGACGCTTTCCAGCTTTGCCGCCCGCTCCGCCTTCTCCCTGTCCGCAGCCTCACTCTTCGGACTCTTCAGTGAAATCTCCGGATGGGTATGCTCCAGCTCCGTAAGCAGCGCGTCCGCGTCATTCAGATACCGGAAGCTGCACTGCTTCTCCTGTCCGTTCCCATAGCGGAACACCAGGTACAGAATCGGCGTAAGAAACGCCTTGCCACTGCCCTTGCTCACGGCAACCCGCTTATAGACATGGGTCAGCTGCGCATACGGAATATAAAATTTCCGCGGCGTCAGGGCTCCTCCAATATAAACGGCCTTTTCACCGAGACCGCACTGGTCATACTTTTTACACTTCTTCCTGTCTTCCCGGAGCTCCTCCGGCGCAATCGTAACCGTGCCAAGCGGCTGTGGTGTTCCCATTCCACTTTCCCCCTGCTATCTTCTGAAAACCAATATACATCTAAACCAACAAATATCTGAACCCCAATATACACCAAGACGGTATGCGAAAGGCAAAACACATGCATTGATGGAATTTTGCTGCGAAAGGGTCTGAATCCGCAGAAACGCATACGCATATAGTATACACTGTGCATGTTGATCCGACACCATGAATTCACAATCATTTGCAGAGTAAGAAGACACATTTTAAAAAGTATGCAAACTCCTTTTCTTCTGATATAATGCAGTCTGATATCTGCTCTGTAATTTTCGCAAGAAGGCAGGTTTACAGTCACATACAACTGACAGAAGCATGGATGCCTTCATTTGAAGTTGTACATTCTTTTTGATTTATAAGGGGGTCACTTAATTCATGAAAAGCTGGAGAAGTTTATTTACCCAGAACATTCTGAGCCGCGGAAAAGCCTATTACAATGCCGGAAAGGCCAAGAAGCTCTCCGATTCTGAGGACCCGCTTGATCCTTACATGGACCTCTATGAAGCCACCGTCCGTGGCAGCAGGAATTACCATGTGGAGATCCGGGCTATGGGGCAATATGTCCGGGAAATGTCCTGTACCTGTCCTTATGCTGAACAGGGCAATGCATGCAAGCACGAGGCTGCTGTACTCCTGGCGATTGAGAAGGAATACGGCAAGCTCTACGTTGACGAGGAATCTGATGCAAAATCCCATCCTGACGATGCTGCTTCTTCCGCAGGCCGCGATGATTCCCATGCCGTACCTTCCGCAAGCCGCAGTGAAACCGGCAGGGCAAATACCTCTGCACACAAGGATCCTGTTGAGACGGCAGAAGTCTACGATATTATGGACCGGGATGGAAATGTCATAGCTCACGGCAAAAAGAGCAGCCTTGCCGGAGAACATATCGTTGACATCCGGGATGTCAAGCAGAAATACCAGGAGCTCCAGGAAGAAAACAGGCGGGATAAGGAGAACAACGCTGACCAGGAACAGACAGCTTCCTACAAACCGGATCATTACCACTATTTTCATCCCGAGAAATTCCGTCAGCATCTTAATATCTCCAGCGCTCTGTTGAATCAGGCGGAGGAAATTGCCTATCCGGATGGACAATCCGGAACCACAGTCTCACACACAAGAGGACGGGGACCGCGCCAGAGCCGCAGAAGTACCCCTGCCGCACGCATCACCGAATTCAACGTCAGTACCGGATACCTGACGCATTCTCATACATCTGCGTCATCATCTATGTCTCCGATGGTCGGACAGGCTGTTGCCAGATTCGAGGGAAATGACGGACCGTTCAGCGTCACACTGCTTTTTGACCAGAATAAAATCCTTACCTCCCAGTGTCAAAGCTGGGATTGCCGCTATTCGGATGGCTATCCCACCGAAAACCCGCGGAAGCTCTGCGTCCATGAGCTTGCCGTTCTGATCCTGCTGGAGGATTATCTGCATCATCATGAGCTTGGGGATGCTTCCAGCTACGAGGCGGAGAACTTCCTCTCCGGTTTTTCCACAGACGGAGCATCAGATATACCCGGGAAAAATCAGGAGACCCCGCTGCAGACGACGGAGAAACTCACCCTGGAGCCCCGGCTGGAGCTGGAGGATGACTCCCTGCTCTCCGCAACCTTTTATATCGGATCAGGCAGGCTCTACAAGATCAAGAACCTCGGTGAATTTCTGACAGAAATGCGGCGCAGGGAAAGCATGCGCTTTGGAAGCACCACAGTACTCCAGCTCGGCGAGGACCAGCTCAAGGACGAGGGCAGCCGCTCCTGGTACCACTTTATTGAAGATGCACTGGAGGACCAGCGCGAATACCGGGTCTACACTGCACAGAAAATGTACGGCTATGCCGATAACTATAAGCTGGATACAGATGCAAACCTTCCCCTTTTCGGCACACGGCTGGACCGCTTTGCCGATCTGATCGGCGAGCGCCCCTTCGAGCTGTGGGACAAGCAGCTCTCTGCAAAAGATGGCAAAAAAACCGTACGTCTGCGGGACAAGGATATGTCCGTCGTGATCAGTATCAACCCTGTAAAGGACAAAACCTATGGAAATATCAGCGGCATTCATCTGACCAGTCATCTTCCCCATACGATAAATGGTATGGAACACCTGTATTACTATGAAGAGCCCTGGCTGAACCGCCTGACACCGGAGGCGACAAGAAATCTGAAGCTTCTGAACCAGAGCGCAGAGGATAACGAAATTGACCTCGTCATCGGGCGAAAAAACCTGGCCAGATTTTACCATGATGTGCTGCCAAATCTCCGGAAAATCGCTGAAGTCCACGAGAAGGACGCAGCGAAGATCCAGAGCATCATTCCGCCGGAACCTGAATTCACTGCCTACCTGGACTATGACAGAAAAACACTGATCTGCCATCTGGATGCAGCCTATGGACAGGAGGTTTTTTCTGTCACGGACGCCATCTATGCAGGTCTCGAAAAAATGACACTGGTACCGACCTATCGCGACCGCAGCAGGGAAGAGTTTTACAGTACAATCGCACAGCGCTATTTCCACAATTTTGACCCTGATCTGAAGGTTCTGTACACTGAGAAAGATGACGACACCCTCTTTGAACTGCTGGACCACGGCATTTCAGAGCTGATGGACTATGGACAGGTAAGAATGACGCCACAGTTCCGCAGCCTTGGCATCCGCCACCGGCTCCCCGTCAAGGTCGGTGTAAATGTGGAAAGCAACCTGCTGGACCTTTCCGTCTCCTCCGAGGACCTCACGGAAGACGAAATGTACCAGATTCTCTTCCAGTACCGCAGAAAGAAAAAATATATACGGCTTAAGGACGGCAGCCTTCTGAAGCTGGATCAGAACGAGTCTGTGGAAGAGCTCAACAAAATGCTGGAGATCCTGCAGATTCCGCTGAAGGAATTCGTCAAAGGCAAGCTGCAGCTGCCAGCCTATCGTGCCCTGTATCTGGACCGGATGCTGGAAGCATCCGAGGACCTCTATGCCGTAAGAGACCGCCGCTTCAAGCACCTGGTCAAGGAATTCAAGGCTGTAGAGGACGCAGACTTTGACATTCCAGGGTCCCTGGAAGGCACACTGCGCAAATACCAGAAGGACGGCTACCGCTGGCTGCGTGTGCTGGACCACTATGGTTTTGGCGGCATCCTTGCGGATGAGATGGGTCTTGGAAAAACACTGCAGGTCATCACGGTCCTGCTGGCGGATAAAGAAGAAGCAGAGCAGGACACCCGTCCTGTACCGACCGGAGACGATGCTCCTTCACATGTCAGCCTGATCATCAGCCCGGCGTCTCTGATCTACAACTGGGAGGAAGAGCTGCACCGCTTTGCACCGGACCTTCAGACGATGGTCATTGCAGGCACCGCCGCGGAGCGGAAGGCAAAGCTCAGAAACTATCAGGATTATGACGTAATTGTCACCTCATATGATCTGCTGAAGCGTGATATTGCCGAATACGAGGACATGAAGTTCCACTATGAGGTCATTGATGAGGCACAGTACATCAAGAATCCGGGCACGGCGGCCTCCAAATCCGTGAAGCTGATCCATGCCACCACACGCTTCGCCCTCACCGGCACGCCGATCGAAAACCGCCTGTCGGAGCTATGGTCGATCTTCGATTACCTGATGCCCGGTTTTCTGTATCACTATGATCAGTTCCACACCACCTTCGAGCAGCCGGTTGTCGGCGGCGACGAAGAGGCAGCGCAGCAGCTTAAAAGAATGGTCTCTCCCTTTATCCTCCGCCGTCTCAAGAAGGATGTGCTCAAGGACCTGCCGGAGAAGCTGGAGGAGGTGCGCTACGTGCAGATGGGCAAGAAGCAGCAGAAGCTCTATGACGCAGAGGTTCTCCGCATGAAACGGGACCTGGCGGATAAGAGCGACGAGGATTTCCGCAAAGGCAAGCTCGAAATCCTGGCTGCCATCACACGGATCCGTCAGATCTGCTGTGATCCGTCCCTTTGCTATGAGGACTATGACGGCGAATCCGCCAAACGGGAAGCTGTTCTGGACCTGATTCATTCGCTGATGGATTCCGGACATCGTGCACTGCTGTTCTCCCAGTTTACATCCATGCTGGCACTGCTGCGGGAAGACCTGATCAGGGAGAAAATCCCCTTCTTCGAGATTACTGGTGCCACAAAGAAGGAGGAACGCATCCGTCTGGTGCGCGAATTCAATGAGAATCCGGACATTCCGGTCTTTCTCATCTCCCTGAAGGCCGGCGGAACAGGCCTGAACCTGACCGGGGCAGATGTCGTCATCCACTATGATCCATGGTGGAACACCTCCGCAGAGGACCAGGCCACAGACCGTGCACACAGAATCGGGCAGAAGCATGTCGTAACCGTCTACAAGATGATCATCCGCAACTCCATGGAGGACCGGATCCTGGAAATGCAGAAACGGAAAAAGGACCTGGCGGACCAGATCCTTAGCGGTGAATCTCTGGCAAGCAGCACCATCACAAGGGATGATCTGATGCAGATCCTTTCCTGAAGCACTTCGGTTTTTTTACAATGCTGTCCGGGGCAAAATATGTATGCTCATGAAATTGTCTTGAAATTCTCACGGCTTCGACAAGCACTACTCCTTTGTTGACAAAGCCTTTGTCGAAACCGTGAAACAGTTCGGAACGCAGTCCTTCGATTTTTCCATCCGGGAGGAAGAAACCGCACGTGTCATAGAAAATGTACGGGAAATGCGCAGCCAGATCGGTATCCTCTATCTTTCTGACTTCAACCGGAAAATCCTCACAAAGCTGCTCCATGAGGGCGGGCTGGAATTCCGGCATATTATCGACACCTCAGCATACGTATATCTATGGAAGAAGCACCCCCTTGCATCCAACACCGCCATCACCTTCGATGAACTGAAGAATTACCCCTGCCTGACCTTTGACCAGGGGCCGGATGCCTCTGCCTACCTGGCTGAGGAAATACTGACAGAACTGGATTACCCGAGAATGATCCATACAACAGACCGGGCGACCATGCTCAATCTCATGATCGGTCTCAATGGATACACCCTGTGCTCAGGGATCATCTGTGAAGAACTCAATGGCAGTGACTTCACGGCAGTTCCCTTCAAGGAAAGCGACGAGGAAAAAAACAGCCGGATGGAGATCGGATATATACAGAAAAAAGGCTACCTGCAGAACCGGGTCGGCAAGACATTTCTGAATGAAATCATGCGCTATTTCGGCCTGCCACCAGTAGAAACTATGATATAAATAAACAAGAGCGAAGCCACATTCGCAGATGGCTTCGCTCTTGTTTATAAAGGAAGGAGAATATGAAAAAGAAACAATGTTTTTTTTGTTTCTATGCTTCGTATACTAACAGCCAATTGTGATTTGATTTTGTTCTAAATGTGAACATTCTGAGAAGATTTTTTCTCCCCGGCCCGATTTTCCCGAATCGGCAGAACCTGCTTCCATTCTCGTGGCTCACTTCATCAGTAGCTCTGATCTGATTTTATGCATTCTCTCCTGTCTGATTTTATGCATTTGATTCTTGCCTTCCTTTATGCTAGAGTATGTTGTGCTTAACTTCTGATTTGTGAGGGAATGATCATGTCTGAATCTATCAAAGATACCTATGTATTTGAGAAGGCGCCCGTTCTGAAGGCCATTGCCATCCTGGGAATCCCCACCGTCATTACCCAGCTGATCAATATCATCTACAATTATGCGGATACCTGGTTTGTCGGCAGAACCGGCAATCCGGCCATGGTCGCAAGTATGTCCGTCACCATGCCGATCTTCGTCATTATGGCGGCACTGGCCAACCTGTTCGGCATCGGCGGTTCCAGTGTCATAAGCCGAAATCTCGGCGAGAAGAAGCCGGAACGTGCCAGGAAGGTATTCGCGTTCTGTCTGTACGGTGGCATTGCTGCATCCATTCTTTATGCGGTCCTTATGTTTTTCATACGTCCCTGGCTGATTCCCATTATTGGCGGTGATAGTAATTCCTATCCTTATGCCTACAGCTACATCTTCTGGACCATGGTTGTCGGTGCTGTTCCGACCGTCGGAAACGTTCTGTGCGGGCATCTGGTCCGCTCCATTGGTGCGGCAAAAGAGGCCGGATTTGGCATGTCGCTGGGCGGCGTACTGAATATTGCCCTTGACCCGCTGTTTATGTTCGTGATTCTTCCATCCGGGATGGAGGTAACAGGCGCGGCCATCGCCACAATGCTGTCGAATACCGCCTCTCTGATTTACTTTATCATCTTCCTGGTCCGGCACCGGGACAATCCTATCTTCACGATGAATCCAAGGGATATCTCTTTTCAGGATCATATCCCCGGAGACGTTCTGGCTGTCGGATTTCCCGCCGCTCTGCAGACCACCCTTGCCATGGTCTCAAACATCTTTGCCAATGCTCTGGTAAAGCCCTATGGCAGTGAGGCCGTTGCCGGCATGGGCGTCGCAAAGAAAATAAACATGATTGCCTTTAACACAACCATGGGTCTGACGCAGGGTATTCTTCCCCTGATCGGCTACTGCTATGGAGCAGGCAACTACAAGAGACTGCGCGAAACCATACGGAAAACCGGCATCATCGCCGTCATCTTCGGATGCATCTGCACCGTTCTTTTCCGCATTTTTGCATCACCTATGTGCAGGTTCTTCATCGATGAGGATCTTTCCGTTTCGTATGGAAGCACCTTCCTTAAGACCATTGCCTTCGCTGCTCCGCTTGCCGCACTCTGCTACCTCTACAACACGCTTTTTCAGGCAACAGGAAGAAAGGTGCAGTCCTTCCTCCTGTCCACGTTGCGGAAGGGATTTCTCGATGTACCGGGGATGTTTATCTTTGGGAGCTTTCTCGGTGCCTTTGGCGTGGTGCTTGCAACACCGGTCGCGGAGGTAATCTCCACTGCGCTGGCTATTGGTCTGTATGTACGGTTCCTGCACAGTCTGAAGACATGATATATCTTTCCCGGCCCATGGCCGAAGATTTTTTCTTAAATTGTATCAAATACCTTATCAGATAGAATAACCAGGAACGTATTCCTGTGATTGGTAAAATATGAAAGCACTCCGTGAAATCAATTATTCCCTATGCAATTCAAGATTGTCTGGGCAATTTTCTTATATGGAATATCATTAAAATTCGTTACATCAATTGGAATTCTGATACCTAGATCAATATCATAATTTTTTTTTGATATAGTTTCCTTAAATTCTTCAAAAGTCAATTGACTTCTATAATTCTGCATAGTAATCATTTCCGGCAAATAATCTTCAATATGATATCGCAAAAGCAAATGGCCTGGATGTCGATTGTCATTTTGATCCCTCTCGACTCCTCTGATATACATGGTTTTTAGATCAGTATACAAGTAAATCGAAATGGCTCTATATGCATAGTTAGAAACCAGCTCACGTAGTTTTTCTTTATGCCGCTGATAGAATGGATATTCAATCAATATATTTTTCCCGAGCCACATTTCTTTTTTCAAAATAAGGTAGAATTCTTCCAACGACCATGCATTTAACTCGTCTTTTTCCTTGAGATTATCAAAACCAAATCGATCCCATTCTTTCTCTTTAATAGAATCATAACTGATTTTTACAATCTTCTCACTCTCAACGCTTTCCAATATTTTCTGACTTGTAACGCTTTTTCCTGTACCAGGCCCACCAGTTACAATAATAAGTACTTTCCCTTTCGCAGCGCTCATTTCTCTCTGTCCTGTATCTTTTATCAAAAAAGGGAAATTTTCAGACGAAAAACCCGAAAATTTCCCTTAAACTTATCCTACTCTATAAAATCCCCACGTATCATTGCCTGAATATTCTTCTCACTGATCCTGCCTTCCATAGGTCCGAACGCAGCAACATTGATTGCGCCTGCTGCCGCAGCTCTCTTTGCACATTCCTCCAAAGGCCTTTTATCCAGCAATCCACATAGAAATGTACCAACGGTAGTATCTCCAGCACCGGTTGGATCCACACTATCTACATGATAGAGGCTTTGTTCAACAATTTTTCCGTCCCTAGTATATACGCGAAGTCCTTTGTCCCCCATTTTTAGCAGTAGTATTTCAAGATTATTGTTAAGAAAACATTTGTGCACAGCCGCTTCAATTGACTGTTCGTGCGTAAGCATAAGCAGCTCATCTACACCCGGAGCAAAAATATTCGTCTCCTTTAATATCGCATAGATTATTTCAAATGACTCCTTGCTTTTTTTCGGATTCGTCAAATGCTCCTTGCGAACATTAGGATCAAAGCTGATTTTCGTTCCCTGCGCTCTCATTGCCTGTGCTGTTTTTACAATTTCCCAGCCATAACTCAATTTAGCTGTTAAAGCGCACCCCATGACGTGAAAAATCTTTGCCTCACGAAGCGAAGGATCTGCCATATCAGGCATCCTGGCTTCGGTCGCTGGTGTATCATCCCAATGGAAAAGGTACTTCCGATTACCATCACTACTATAAGCAACAAATGCACATGCAGTTGAATGGTCTGGATCAATTAATACATGCGTTACATCAACACCGTCTCTTTTCAGTCGATCCAGCATACACTTTCCAAATTCATCATCACCAACACCTGAGATAATGCCTCCTGTATGTCCCAGCCTGGCTACAGTCGATATCATAATGGCTGATGACCCAGACGGAAACGGCCCTTTAAACAAAGCCATGCGATCCAACGGCATATCCGTCTCTGTCCGCATAATTTCAACAAGAGTTTCTCCCATCGTCCAAATTTCAGCCAAGCTTACTCACCGCCTCCCTGGCTTCATCTTCTGATTTAAACTTCTGAATAAATTCTATGATTTCCTTATTTGGTCCTTCTATGCATACATATTCCACTCCATGTTCCCAGTATGGAAGAAAACAAGGGCCTTCTACAATATTCATTTTTTCTTCTCTAGCCTTATTGACGCACCCAACGATATCGATGCAGTTTAAAGCAATATGATCAATCGCCCCACGAATTCCTGCTGTACCACCTTCTTTTTCATATGTTTCAATTAATATATTCCCATACTCAAAAAATTTAACCGGAAAACCATTATAATTTATTTCCCACTTTAGGCGGAATCCCAATTTAAGGAAAAAGGCCGCTGTTTCATCAATATTAGCAGCAGGGATTCCTATATGTTGAATTTCTCCGTTCGTAAATTGTGTCAACATTGAGCGGCTCCTCTCTTGTAATCCATACTCACTGATAAATACTTCTCAGAACATCTTCAGCTTTTCCAGTAGCATTAAAAAGATCACATTTATCTGCTATCGCATCCGAAATTGCATATCGCCCAGGCCCGACAATCTTTCTTGGATCATACTCATCAACTGGCAGTTCATTAATTGTCTTACGAACCGCATCTGTATATACTTTCTTTAGCCCGGTACCAACGTTGATTTTACTCATCCCCATAGCTACACACTTACGGAAATCTTCATCCGGAACACCTGTTCCGCCATGAAGAACCAAGGGTATATCTGTACAACCACGTATCTCTTCAAGTAAATCAAATCTGATTTTAGGTGCAGCTTTATAGAAACCATGCGCCGTACCAATCGCAACTGCCAGTGCATCAATTCCGGTTTTTTCAACAAATTCCGGAACAAGAGCAGGATCAGTGTAAGCCTTTCCTGCGTCTTCAGCTGACACATGAATATTATCTTCATGCCCGGCCAGCATGCCCAGCTCTGCTTCAACCGAGCATCCATCCACTCCATACGGACTGTGCTTGTGTGCAAAATCAGCAATTCTTCGGCTTTTATCAATATTAATGTCAAAATCTTCCTTAGAAGCATCAATCATAACATTTGTAAAACCAGCTACAACTGCCTGCTCAATTTGCTCAAGGTCTGTTGCATGATCAAGATGTAATGTAAACGGAACCTCAGGATATGTTTTGGCAATCCCCTTTGCTGTTTCTGCAATCAGTTCCAACGAACCAATATATTTAATTGCTCCTAAAGAAGCCATTAAAATAACAGGTGCATTCTTCCGCCTTGCTCCTTCAACAATTCCAACCATTTCCGGAATTGTACTGAAATTAAACGCACCTACTGCATATCTGGGATACCTGGAATCTAAATCAGATACAGCCCTTTTTCTTGAATCCTTCAGAATCTGCTTCATTGTCAATAATGGCATCGTTTCGTCCCTCCTATTTCTCATGCAATACTTTTTGCATCACCATGCAACAAGCACCATAAGCAACCGCACGATCATTCATCTTTGAAAAACGAATCCTATCTTCCTCAACCGGAAAACAGGTATTCCTCTGGATCTGCCTCATCATTTCTCCCTGAAACCAATTTGCAGCTTTTGTAATTCCTCCTGCAAGAACAACAGCATCGGGGTCAAAAATATTTAACAGATTAGCTATTCCGACACCAATGTAGTACCCTTCTTCACGAAACATAGATAGTGCATACGCATCACCCTGCTCAGCAGCATCACTTAAGATTTTTCCATTTATTCGTTTGGGGTCATACGCAATACTTTCAAAAGCCACTGAATGGATTCCTTTTTCCATGTCTCTTTTCATGCGCCGAATAAGTGCTGTTCCGGATGCATACAATTCAAAGCAGCCTTCTCCTCCACATCCACAGGGTATGCCATGTGCATTAATTGTCACATGTCCAAATTCACCGGCAAATCCAGAATGTCCATGGAAGATTTCACCATTAATTGCTATTCCACCACCACATCCAGTAGAAATTGTCTGGTATAAAACGGTATGCATGTCTTTTGCAACGCCTATGCAGGCTTCTGCCAATGCTCCAAGATTACCATCATTATCTACGAAAACAGGAACGTTAAATTCCTCACTCAACAATTTTCCCAGTGGGAAATTCTTCCATCCCATCATAGGGACATTAATGATAAGCCCTGTCCGATAATCAAGTGGTCCCGGTGCCGCAACACCTATTGCTGCAACATCTTCTTTGGATATTCCGCTTTCGCGTAACGTCCGATATCCCTGTCCTACTGTCTTATGAAAAACAGCATTCTCGCCGCTATATGTAACAGAGGAAGTTACCAGAAAATCGCTTACCGGTTCTCCATTCATATTAAAAAGTACAGTTGTGGTTTTAGTTCCCCCAATATCAAAAATCAAAAAATATTTTTGCATATTTCTTGCCTTTACCAGATGTATTTACTCTTTGCCCTTATATTTCTGTGCCATATCAAGCATTACGGCAAGAATGATGATCAGACCAATAACCACCTTCTGCCAATAAGCAGAGATCTCCATAAGCGTCATACCATCATTAATAACCGCAATAATGGCAACACCGAACATCGCACGTGCAACAGAACCCGAACCACCTGACAGAGATGTTCCGCCAAGTACTGTAGAAGCAATAGCAAACATTTCAAAACCATTTCCTGTTGCCGGATGTCCATTATTAACCTTGGAAGCAGCAACGATACCTGCCAGGCCTGCTGTAGCGCCGCAGATTACATAGCAGATAAAAGTTACTCTCTTGGTATTAACACCGCACATGTGAGCAACCTGAGGTGCCGATCCCACTGCAAAAACATGACGTCCAAAAACTGTTTTCGTAAGCAATAACTGGAAAAACGCCACTACAATAAAAGTAAATATTACAATTACAGGAATTGTTCCATTTGGAAAATAAGAATTTTTAAGTATCCTTCCAGAACCCAGTACTGCAAATCCATTTGGAAGTCCATAAATCGGGCCGCCACCTGAAATAATATAAGCAAGTCCTCTCAGCGCACTCATCATTGCCAGAGTACAAATCATTGGAACCAGATGCATATAGGCGATAAGCCATCCAATAAACGCACCTAAAACCGCACCAGCTACAATTCCAACCAATATCTGAAGGAACATAATCAATGGTGTAGCCGTTGCACCGGTTTTTAATACAAGCTCAGCGGCCAGGATACCTGTAATTGCCATTGTCGATCCAACACTGATATCAATGCCACCTAGAATAATGACAAAGGTAAGTCCAGTCGCTAACAGTGCATTAATACACATCTGTTGAAGAAGATTGATCAGATTCTCTGCCTTCAGAAATACCGGATTTCCTATAGAAAAGATAACAACGAGTGCGATCAGTACGACAACCACAATATTGTTGGTTATTGCCTGCTTAAAATCACGTGTTTTCATAACCTGCCCCTTTCTGCCTCTCATACCTGACTATTCTGTCCTGCAACACCGTCTGTTGATTTCTCTGTTGTTTCCTTATCCTTGCTATCGCTGCCAAGGCTGGCCAGCGTAATCATATTGACCTCATTGATTTCCCCGGCCTTTAACTCTCCCGCGAGGTGTCCTTCACTCATTACATAAACCCTGTCAGCTATGCCAATAATCTCGGGCATATCAGATGAAACAATAACAATGCATCCGCCATTTTCTACAAAATCGTTCATTAAAGCATAAAATTCGGAACGCGCATTGACATCTATTCCACGGGTTGGCTCATCAAGAATCAACACCTTCGAATGCGCAGCTAACCATCTTGCCAGAATAACTTTCTGTTGGTTGCCTCCAGAAAGATTGCCAGATAATGTATTAATAGAAGGTGCCTTTATTTCAAGTTTTTTCTTATATTCCTCACTAATATCATTTTCCCATTTTGCATTCACAAAGCCATATTGGGCATGAGCTTCAAGATTAGGCAGGCCAATATTTTCATGAATAGTCTTCTGAAGCAGAAGCCCTGTTCTTCTTCTGTCTTCTGTTACAAATCCAATCTTTCTCCTGATTGCATCTGCAGGATTTTTTATATGAACTTCTTTGCCATAAAGATATACTTTTCCAGATGTGAGTTTTGTTGCACCAAAGATTGCTTCCATAGTTTCAGTTCGTCCAGCTCCGACCAATCCAGAAAATGCAACAATCTCCCCTGCATTTGCATGAAAACTGATATTCTCAAAAACACCAGTCTGGCAAAGATTCTCAACCCGCAGCATCTCTTCCCCAGGGGTATGCTGATGGCGATTAAAATAATCCCCTATTTCTCGTCCCACCATACTCGCCACAATAACCTTCTCAGGTACAGTGCCAACCTCATAATCAGCAACCCATTTACCATCACGAAGGACTGTGCATTTTTCACAAATCTGAGGCAACTCCGCCATCCTGTGCGTAACATAGATCAGTGTTGTCCCTGCTTCCTTCATTTTTCTGATCTGCGTAAAAAGAGACTCAATTTCCGTGTCTGACAAAGATGATGTTGGCTCATCAAGAACTACAACCTTCGCATGTTTTGAAATCACTTTTGCAATTTCCACCATCTGCAATTGTGCAGCAGTCAAAGTCGAACACAAGGTTTTGCTGTCAATCGCCAGTCCCATCTGATCCAATACTGCCTGTGCATTATTTTCCATGGTTTTCCGATCCAGAAGACCATTACTACGTCTTGGTTCATTTCCCAGATACATATTTTCTGCAACAGAAAGATGTGGTGCGATTGCTGTTTCCTGCTCAATAACTGCAATTCCTGCATCCAGGGCCTCTTTCGGTGTCTTGAAATGTACAGGTTTTCCATCCAGGAGCACTTCCCCGGAAGTCGGAGAATAAATAGCAGCAATAATCTTAATCAGTGTGGACTTTCCTGCGCCGTTTTCTCCCATTAACGCATGACATTCTCCCGGATAAAAATCGATATTTACATCCTGTAATGCTTTGACGCCGGGAAATTCTTTTGAAATATGCTTTACTTGTAAGACCGGCTCCATTTTATCCTCCTTTGTTCTTGTTAAGGCAAATCACTCTTTAAATATCTGATCAATTAATGCACTTATCTCAAAAATGGATATTTTCAATTTGATATAATTATGTGCCCTTTTGAAGTAATAGCACCCAGGTATAGATCCTGGGTGCTATTACTAATAATGTCGATCATCCATTAATCATTTTCTCAATCATTTGAGATGGTCTGCAACATTGCTTGCATCAATAACATAAGGATCAATCAGATTCTTCTGCTGATCAACTTTTCCGTTTGTATAATAATCAACAATCTGATCAACGATACCTGATCCAATACCTTCCGGATCCTGTGCAACTTCAGCAACCCATGTTTTTCCAACATTCTCAGTATCTGCAACATACTGAAGAGCTGTCTTTCCAGCATCAAATCCGACAATCTTGGTGTTGGAACCTGCAGCCTGAATTGATGACAAAGCACCATATCCTGTTGGATCTCCTACTACAAACACATAAGAAAGGTCATCACCATACTGTGTAATGAGATTTTGCATGATATCAGCAGCCTTCTGCTGGTCATTATTGGCATCCTGGGTCTCGATAAGCTCAAGGTTCTTACCGCCATCAATTGCTTTCTGTACCGTCTCCTCAAATCCAGCCTGACGATCCTGTGTAGACTGTGCAGATGCATACGTAATGCAACCAACCTTTGATCCTTCTGGTGCATGCTCTACAACATATTCTCCAGCTAATTCTCCACCCTTCTTATTATCAGTTCCTACAAAAGAAATATAATCATCTTTGTACTGATCATCCAATGTGCAATCGAATGTGAATATATCTACGCCACTCTGTTTCGCTGCCTCAATTGCCGGTACAGTTCCAGCCGGATCATTACAGGAAAGAGCAATTGCATCATAATTCGCTGCAACATATGTATTAATCAGATCTGTGCATTTAGAACCATCAAGTTCCTGATCTCCTAATGTCGGCTCTGGAATTCCCTTTGCTTCACATTCAGATTTAATTCCATCCTCAACCCTCTGATAAAACTCATCATTCTCAGTACCGACAATAAAAGCAAGCTTCAACTGAGATATATCCTTTGTAGTTCCGGATGCTGCACCTGAGCCCGATGCCACTGATGATGTTGCTGCTGTTGACGTTGTCGATGTTGCACTGGCAGCTGAGGTTGATGTTCCCCCACTATTTGCTGTAGAAGAAGTAGTACTGGTACTCCCACATCCTGCTAATGATGCTGCCATCGCCGCCGCCATTGTTACCGCAAAAATAGCCTTTTTCATGTTGTTTCCCTCCTAACTTTAGTTTCCGCTCATTTGGTAAACTTGATTTACTAACTGTCTGTATTGTAGAGCGAATAAAGGGATTTGTCAACTGTCTATACTAATTTTGACGAATTATCACGTGTAACGTTTCTATTTTTATACATAATGCCCAATATCATTTTATATAATTTCATATTATATTGTGTTTTTGTCAGTTTTATGCATACATCAGATCAATGCAATTAAACATGATAAGACACCTCCTGGCGGACCTGCCAATATACATCTTCTATGTATTTTCACGATTAGCGATTGCATTTTTTCAACAAGCCATCCTATAATGGATTTGTAAACTGAAATTACATTTAAAAAAGGAGCCGGTAATGTCTGGGAGTGCAAATAAGGCCAATACGGTTGGTATGAATCGCATTGATTTAAAAAAAGCTAATCGTGGTCAAATCATAAAATTAATTGCAACAGGAGAATGCTCTACCCGCAGTGAACTGGTAAAACGAATGGGCCTTACAAAAATGTCCATAACAAATATGGTGGCCGAATTAGAAGAACAGGATCTTCTGGTAGATGCTGGTGTAACAGAAAGCAAAGGGGCAGGGCGAAATCCTATTGAAGTCCGGATTTCACCACATGCCCCTAAGATCATAGGTCTGATGATCATACATGACCGGTGCGAAGCTGTTATCTGCGATTTTTATCTGAATACTATCAAACGGGATGCGATAAAGATAAGAGCAAGCCAGGATTCACATCAACTCACCAAAATAATTTACCATCTGATTGATGAAATGTTATCTACTGGTGAAAATGTGTGTGCAATTGGAATTGCAGCACTTGGCCCTCTAGACATAAAAAAAGGGGAGATAAAAAATCCTCCACTAAACTATCACATCAGTAATTTCCCCATTGTTGATATTCTAAAAAAAGCTTATCATCTTCCTGTCTACATCATGCACGACAATCAAGCTGGTGCACTAGAAGAAATGTTTTATGGTAATGCACGAAATATAAAAAATTTCATGCTGCTTGGCGTTGAAAGAGGTGTAAGCTGTGGGATCATTATGGATGGTGTCGTCCGCCACGGCGGAAATGATTTTTCCCTCGAAATCGGTCACATGAGTATCAATTATGATGGTGAAGAATGCCTGTGTGGAAATCATGGCTGTTGGGAATTATACATCAACTCACAGATCGTTGCCGAGCGTCTTTCTCAAGCCTCCGGTAAAAATGGTGACCTTGAATTTTTTTCGCACCAGACTATTACCCCGGAAATGGACGCCATATATAGGGATGTTGCCAATAAGTTTGCAGTAGGACTTATAAACGTAGTAAATATTT
>JBJEMO010000233.1:0-4836 GCA_051879715.1 Bilifractor sp. | reverse complement strand
TGCCGGGGAGGGTGCTTCTCATGCAGTCCTTTGGAGCGAGTCTTACGGACAGTTCGCTGGTTTTATGCAAAATTGCCAATAATGTTAACAGAGTAACGATGAGCCATTTCGCATGTTTACTTCTGATTCGTTTGCTCGGACTTTCAGGAGATATATACTGAATGAAAAAGCAAATAAAACTAAAAACTACATCGTATGGAGGAGAGAAAATCATGGGATATAAGATTCTCGTCTATTGGGACATATCAGAACAGCAGAAACAGAAAATCCTTGCTATTGCCGATGCTTACGGTTGCAAGACTGTTTTTGAAACAGATCTCCAGAAGGCAGAGCAGGAGGCAAAGGATGCAGATATCATGTACGGCGCAAAACCAGGGCCTCTGCGTGCAGCGAAGAGGCTGAAGTGGTTCTGCACATACTGGGCCGGAGTCAATCTGTACTTGAAGGAGGGCATCCTGCCAAACGACACCTGTCTGCTGTCCAATTCTTCCGGAGCTTATGGTGTTTCCATTTCTGAGCATATTATAATGATGACACTCATGCTGATGCGTCAATATAAAGGTTACGAGGCCATTATGCAGGATACATCTCTGTCCACATGGGCACATGATCTCCCCATGCATTCTATCTGCGGAAGCCGGATCACCGTTCTTGGAACCGGTGATATCGGAACTACATTCGCAGTCCGGGCAAGGGGTTTTGCACCGGCATCTGTCATAGGTGTGAATCGAAGCGGTAAGACTGCTCCAGTGTACGATCATGTATATCGTGTGTCAGAACTGGCGGAGGTACTTCCCAGGACAGATCTGCTCGTCATGAGCCTTCCGGAAACAAAGGATACGATTGGTATTATGAATCGTGAAATGCTCGCTCTGCTGCCAGAGAATGCATACCTTGTAAATGTAGGAAGGGGAAGTGCGATCAATGAGGATGCACTTGTTGAAGCGCTGAATACGGATCATCTTGCCGGTGCTGCTCTTGATGTAATGCGAACAGAGCCTGTTCCTGCTGACAGTCCTCTGCGTTCTGCAAAGCATATTCTGCTGACACCTCATTGTGCAGGGCAGATGACACTTGCCTACACAAAGCAGAAGAGCGTGGAAATGTTCTGCGAGGATCTGGTCAACTATCTGAACGGAAAGCCCCTCGCGCATGGTGTAGACCGTAAACTTGAATATTAAGAGAATGACGATTATAAAAAAGGGAACAAGTATGCTGTCTGCGGCCATGCAACGGATACAATAGCATACAACTGCTAAAAAGCTGTGTAGCAGAGGTATATAAAAGGTAAGCAGACATTCTGCATCCTATAAAACCAATAAATAAAATAGATATAAACAGCGGGTAAACAGCCTGACCATAATAGCTGTCACACTGCATGCGTGAAAAAGTATCTGTTTTTCTATGTGATCCCGGTTCCAAATGATCCGGAGCATAGAGAATACAGGACACTTTATTTCAAGCCATGTCTGGTGTGACAGCTCTTTTTTGTTTTCAGAAAAGCAAAAATCATCCATTTCATCAGGTGATGGATGATTTTTCTGTCCAAACAGAAGCAAAATCTGACTAATCAAAGTTGCAGATAGAATTTACAAAACACGGAACTGAGCAGGGATTTTTTTACGGCATCTTTACCGGGTTACGATAACGGACTTAACGGTACATTCATACAATAGAGAAAGTAACAAAAAAACACAGAAAGCAAGAGAATCAAACATGGCAGCGATTACATTATCACACATTACAAAAACATATCCAAATGGATTTGCGGCTGTAAAGGATTTCAATCTGGAGATCGGAAGTCACGAATTTATTGTATTCGTAGGTCCATCCGGCTGTGGGAAGTCAACAACGCTTCGAATGATTGCCGGTCTGGAAGAGATCTCAAAGGGTGAACTCTGGATCGGGAACCGTCTGGTCAATCATATGGATCCGGGTAAACGGAATCTTGCGATGGTTTTCCAGAACTACGCGCTCTATCCGAATATGACTGTCTACCAGAATATGGCTTTTGCACTGAAAGCGCACAAGGTAGATAAAGAAGAAATTGACCGGAAGGTGCAGAGCGCAGCGAAGATGCTGAAGATCGATACCCTTCTGGACAGGAGGCCCTCGGAGCTTTCCGGTGGTCAGAAGCAGCGTGTGGCCATCGGCAGTGCAATTGTAAGGGAGGCAGATGCCTACCTGCTCGATGAACCATTGTCCAATCTGGATGCCAAGCTCAGGACACAGATGCGTGTTGATCTGAAGCAGATTTATGACAGGATGGGTGCCACGTTTATCTATGTAACGCATGATCAGGTTGAGGCGATGACACTGGCAACGCGGATTGTCGTTATGAAAGAGGGAACCGTGCAGCAGGTTGGCACACCGCAGGATATTTACGAGCATCCTGTAAACCGTTTTGTGGCAGGATTTGTCGGACTTCCGCAGATGAATTTCATGGAAGCGGATCTGAAAAGTGCTGGCGGAAAAATCATGGTTGATACTGGTTCTTTTTCCATTCCGTTACCAGAAAGATTGCAGAAGCAGTTCAACATGCAGGATGGCCGGGAGATGAAGGTGGAGCTCGGAATCCGCCCGGAGAATTTTTTCCTTCAGGGAGATCCACGTTATGCGATGTCCTTTGAAATGGAGATGCGCGAGAACCTGGGATCACATATTTTCTTGCACGGTCACTGCGGCGGACAGAAGATGACAGTGCGTCTGGATGCCGGGGATCTGAGTCAGAATATTATGAGCATGCAGAGTGGTCAGACCTTACAGGTTTTCCCGGATCCTGACAAAATTCATCTTTTTGACATGGAAACAGGCATGTCAATCAATAAGAATGCGGTACAGAACGAAAGCGGAGGCAGAGAAGATGGCAGCATTTGAACAATTCAAGAAAAAAGCAGGACCATATTGCTATATCATACCTTCCGCTATTATTTTCGCGATCTTCCTGTTTTATCCCTTTATAAAGACCATCTATCTGAGTCTTTACAAAACCAATAAGATGGGGCAGGCAAAGCTGTTCGTCGGATTAGGAAACTACAAGGACCTGCTGACCAGCGACAGCTTCCGGAACTCACTTGCTGTGACGGCTATTTTCGTGGTGATCGTGGTCATTGGTGGTATGCTCCTGGGACTGATCGGTGCGGTGCTGTGTAACAAGTCTTTTCCTGGAATCCGGTTCTTTTCAACAGCATACGCGCTTCCAATGTCGATCGCATCCAGTTCAGCGGCACTGATCTTCAAGATTATGCTTGATCCGACAATCGGAATTGTCAATAAGCTTCTGCAGACGAATATCAACTGGCTTAGAGATCCGAAATATGCGCTGATCAGTGTGGCGGTTCTGACAGCATGGCTGAACAGTGGCATCAACTTTCTGTATTTCAGTGCAGGACTGGCCAATATCGATGAGGAAATCTATGAGAGGGCTTCCATCGATGGTGCAAGCTCCACACGTCAGTTTTTCCAGCTGACATTGCCTGGACTGCGACCGATCATGTTCTACACGGTTGTGGTAAATATCATTCAGGCCTTTCAGTCCTTCGGTCAGGTAAAGATTCTGACACAGGGCGGTCCCGGAGAGGCGACAAATCTGATTGTGTACTCCATATACCGGGACGCATTCTTTAACTTCCGCTTTGGCAGCGCGGCTGCTGAATCCGTTGTACTGTTTCTGATCATCATGGTTCTTACTCTTCTGATGTTCAAGGCGGAGAAAAAAGGAGGAAAATCACGTTGAGTAATATAAGCAGCTCTGCCCAGGTGGCAGGTGGTTCAGATTCTGTAAAGGGTATTGCGCAACTGTCGCAGCAGGAAATTGATGCAATGCGAAAAGAGAGCATCCGGCAGAATGAAAAGGCCAGAAGGACAAAAAAGGCGCGGACTGGTGGAAGACTTGTGCTGAATATCGTTGTAGCATTTGTGATCCTGCTGCCGCTGATCTATGCGGTCAGTATCGCATTCATGCCTTCATCTGATCTCTACACCATGAATCTGAATCTGATTCCAAAGCATCCGACACTGGAAAATTTCCGGCAGGCACTCAGCAAGATTCCGCTTCTCCGGTTTATCTTCAACTCGTTCCTTGTGGCGGGGCTGATTACGCTGGGACAGATTATTTCCTGTTCATTGGCAGCCTTTTCCTTCTCTTTTTTGAATTTCAAGGGGAAGAGCGTTCTGTTTATGCTGGTCATGGCGACCATGATGGTGCCAGGAGAAGCAACAATTATCTCCAACTATCTGACGGTAGGATCCTGGGGATGGCTGAACACATACAGGGTGCTGATCATTCCTTATCTCACAAGTGCGATGGGTATCTTCCTGTTCCGTCAGTTCTATCAGTCCTTCCCGATCTCCGTCTATGAGGCGGCAAAGATTGACGGATGTTCAAACCTCCGTTTTATTTTTCAGATTCTGATGCCCCTGACGAAGGCGGCGATCGGAGCAATGGCAGTGTACACCTTTATCAATGCATGGAACATGTACATGTGGCCGCTGCTTGTAACCGGAGACGAGAATATGAGAACCGTTCAGATCGGACTGAGTATGCTGAACAGCGTGGACTCCCAGTCCATTACGATGATGATCGCGGGCGTTGTACTCATTATTCTGCCATCCATTTCCATCTTTATCATCGGACAGAAGCAGCTGATCCGCGGCATGTTCTCAGGAGCCGTCAAGGGATGATAATTTTCCAAACCATAAAGGTCATAACCGTTCAGCTCTTTTAAAAGCAGGGACGGATGACATAAATGCTACTTTACATCTAAGCACAAACACATAGTTACAGCATTATTTAGGAGGAAAGTATGAAAAAAAGGTTACTGACACTCACGGCAG
>JBJEMO010000232.1:0-4855 GCA_051879715.1 Bilifractor sp. | reverse complement strand
CCCTTTCTCTGCTGTGTTTTGTGTGGTGCTTAACACTTTACAGGAAATCGGTTCCTTTTTCTATACCTGAGGAACTAACGTTTACACAAGATATTTTACACTATCTCATTAAAACAAAAAAAGCTTCCCTCTCTGTTTATCGTGGACAAAAATGACATATCCGTATATGATAAATAACATCAGATATTTAACTGACAATGAGAAACAAAACACCGAATATTACAGAAAGAATTTTTTACAGAAAGGATTTGCAGATGATAGATTTTAATCAGATCAACGGTTTTATTTCCGATATGGACGGTGTACTGTACCATGGAAACGAGATTCTCCCAGGTGTCACGGAATTTCTGGCGTGGCTGAAGGAGAACCATAAGAAATATCTTTTTCTCACAAATAATTCGAATCTGACGCCAAAGGGATTGCAGCAGAAAATGGGACGCATGGGACTGGATGTCGGTGAAGAGCATTTTTATACCAGCGCGCAGGCCACAGCTGCTTTCCTCAAGGACCAGGCTCCCGGTTGTTCCGCATATGTGATCGGAGAAGCCGGGCTGCTCAATGCGCTTTACGATGCTGGAATTGTCATGAATGATGTGGATCCGGATTACGTTGTAGTCGGTGAAGGACGCAATTATTCACTTGACTCTCTCACAAAGGCATGCAACCTGGTTCTTGCAGGAGCCAAGCTTGTCGGTGCCTGTGCGGATGTGTCAGGTCCGATTGAGAACGGGATTGCACCTGCCTGCGGCGCACTGATAGCCCCAATTGAGATTGCAACAGGCGTCAAGGCTTATTTCTGTGGGAAGCCAAACCCGTTAATGATGCGAACCGGTCTGCGCATATTGAACTGTCACTCGGCAGAAGCTGTCATGATTGGAGACCGCATGGACACAGATATCATCTCCGGACTGGAAAGCGGCATGTCAACTGCGCTGGTACTCTCAGGCATATCCACACGTGAAACGCTGAAACTATACGGATACGGGCCTTCTATTGTATTGAACGGTGTAGGAGATATTCCAAAACTCGCTGGAAAAATTCAGGACAAATAATTTCTCCGAATAGCAAAGCATCCGGTCTGCCCCCTTCGAAAAACAGGTTGACAAGCCGGATGTTTTCATGTAAATTAATAGTTAGATGCATTAAACTTTCTTAAAAAGCTCCCAATAGGGGGCTTGTCTACAGGGCGCAAGTTAATCATAGCTAATATTTGTTAATCTTATTTCACTTAAAATCTACATTCCAGACCAACAATATTTTTTCCAGGAGGACAATTCAATGAGTGTGGTCATTATCGGAGGCAACGAATGTATGGAACGCCGTTACATGGATCTCTGCAGAAAGCACGGTTGTGATGCAAAGGTATTCTGCAAATTCAATACCCGAATGATGAGCCGTATCGGCTCACCCGATCTTCTGATTCTTTTCACGCACACGGTTTCTCATAAAATGGTACAGTATGCGCTGAACGAAACGTCACCCAAAACAAAAATCATCCGTTCACACACCAGCTCTATTACATCCCTTAGCAAAATCCTCGAGGAAAGTGCCTGAAATAATGCGGGCATGGGAGGTATGTCAATGATCTGGTGCATTTTCCCGATCAGGAACCGCAGGATTATCCAGGCAGGCAGCCTGCTTTTTGCCCTGTCTCTTTGCATAGTACATAGCAGCATCCGCTTTTCCGATCATATTTTTCACATGGTCCTGCTGTGTGGTATATCCGATGGAAACTGTAACAGAAATCAGTTCCCCATTGTGATCGGAAAGGCGGATTTTATGACTGTTGACAAGCTCCAGTACCTGTCTGACCAACATACTAAAGTCCTGCTGTGGGGCCTGCGATAAGCCGACAATCTCTTCTCCTCCATACCGGTAAAACGAAATATTATGATGCGTTCCGAAATCCAGAAGGATTCTTCCGATTTCTCTGAGGCAATCGTCGCCGGACTGATGACCATATGTATCATTCACCCGCTTGAAATTGTCCAGGTCCAGCATCATTGCGCCGGTGACGAAACCAGTATCATGTTGTTTTGCAAAATGATAGAGATTCAGTCTGCTATTGAGACCAGTAAGAAAATCATAACGACGGTCATGATCTGCCTGGGTGTACATTTCCCATGTCTTGTCAATCTGCCTGCGCAGCTGCTCCTGTTCCATGTGTTCCTGTTCAAGCTCTTCAATATGTGCTTTTTCGCTGGAAATATCTACACCATAGAGAATGCTTTCTATATTGCCGGTCTCGGGGTTGTCAATCAGATGCGCGGTAATGCGTGACCAGCGTATCGAATGATCATCATAATAGGATTCTGTCTCCAGAACGATCTGCCGTCTGTTCTCTTTGTAGGATTCCAGCTGTGCCTTCCGGCAAAAAACCCGAAAGAACTGCTGCTGGCCCTCGGGATCCGGCACAAAGGACGCAATCCTCCGGATGAGGGTATCCACATCTTTGATATTCTGCATCGCACGTGCATTCTCTGCGTTTCCCCCGGAACTGATCCATTTATCCGCAGTAAGATCCATATGGAAGACGCCCTGACCAGCTGGAATAGATTCAAGAATCGAACGTATCTGATCTATGTAACGCTGCTGCACAACCTTCGTATCAGTAATATCATGTCCATATTCTATAAAGACTCTGCGATTGTTCCATGTGGCATATCTTGCCTTCAATCGGAACACATGCGCTCCGTCATCGACCTCCAGGGTTTTCTCCGTTTCATCCCCCATACGTCTCATAGGGCAATGACCGCATGGCGCGTCCAGCCCAAGCATATACTGGTAACATTTCTTACCCTCATAGGGAAGGTCCGGGTGGCCGGAAATTACCCTTGTCATCTCATTGGCAAAGATCATTTCATAGTTTTCAGGATAACATACCTGAATAAACTGATCAGAATGATCGACAAGATCCAGCAGATTATCCACATCAGGCCTGCAGAGGCCGCGAAAATCGGATACGGCATTTGATTCAAAGCTTGCAACCTTTGCTTCTGATAGATAGGCATGAAAATCCTTCTCTGAAAGCGGGCGGGAATAATAATATCCCTGAATAAAATCACAGCCATGCTCCCGCAGAAAGCTCAACTGTCTGCTGTTCTCAACGCCCTCCGCAACAGTGGCAAGTCCAATCGAATGGCACATATTAATCGTGGCATCAATCACAGCCCTGACAACCGGTTTATCCTCAATCTGGTCCACGAAGGACTTGTCGATCTTGACGATATCAAAGGAATAGTCTCCAATCATGCCCAGTGATGAATATCCACTGCCAAAATCATCAAGAAGTATTTTCGCGCCGATCTGCCGGATCTGCTGCAGCAGGTAATCGCAATTTTCCTTCAGGATAGCAACGGAGGTTTCCGTGACCTCATAATTAATACAGTCCGGTGGAAGCGCACTCTCCTGTGTGAGACTGAGCACTTTACTCATGAAAGAATCATTATAAAAATCCTGTCGGGAGAGATTTACGGAAACCGGTACAATCGGCATGTTCTCTGCCTGAAGGGCTTTTTGAAATGCATATACATGCTGCATAACATAGTGATCGAGCTGCGTAATCAGTCCGCTCTTCTCCAGTGCAGGTATAAAACGTCCCGGCACAAGAAACCCTCTTGATGGATGCTCCCAGCGTACCAGGGCCTCAGCGGCACAGATGTTTCCGGATGCAGTCTCAATAATCGGCTGATAGAAAATCTTGAACTCCTCATTTGCAAGACTTTCAGAAAACCTGGAAATAACCTCTGCCTGGTCAAGATATTTTTCGCGCATTGCTGCATCAAATACCGCATAGCTTCCATATTTTTCCTGATCTGCGTACCTGTTTGCCAGGATGGTCCAATTGATCATACGGGAAATGGATACATCTGCATCCTCTATATAATAGATTCCACAGCGCAAATGAAAATGAATGATCCGATTGTCCTTTGCCCATTCCATGTTCAACAGAGGTTCAAGCTGTGCCCTGCTGATATTCTGTCTGCGCACCAGGAAAAGAAAGCTGTCAGATTCTATACGTGAAGAAACAACAGGCTTCAGAAAGCTGTTTCGTACGGCAGAGAATACATACCGCAGAATCTGATCGCCACCCTCTATACCAAAGGTATCATTAATCGCTTGAAATTATGAATATCAAATAAAACGATTGCGTAATCAGTCTTCTTCGAACGTGCAAACACACGCTCACTTTCACGAATAAAGCCCTTACGGCTGAATCCCCCCGTCAGACTGTCAAAATACTGCTGCTCCAGAAGCTTATTCAGCTCGTTCCTGGTACGTGGCAGTCTGGCTGAGATGGTTTCACTCTCACCTACAGTACTCATAACCAGTGCATGACCCAGCTTTCCGTCCGGCAGTTCTACTTCAACAGCGTCGACGGTCTCGTAAATTCCACGAATAGGGTCAAGATAAGTCTGGGGGCCCTGAATATGATTGGCGACCGGACAGGGAGGGCAGGGCTCGTCCAAATGCATAAGGCATTGATAACACTTTTTACCCGGCTGAACCGACGGATATAGTTCCCGTAATGTCTGATTGACGCTGATTACGGTATAATTCTCGTCAATAATGTATGTACCAGATGATTTTTTACTCATACATGCCGCCTCTGCATTTGCAAAATATAATAACGGAGCCTTGCCCGGGGAAATAATCCATGATCGGATTCGGTTTTCCCTGGCATAATACTTCTCAATTAAAATAATATCACAAACGCAGAGGACAGGCAAACAAAATGCAGACAACGATGCGCTTACTTCTTATAAAATTATGGTCAGCCGGATGCCGGGAAGGACAGACTTAAGTGGGCTGCTGCCTCACAAAATATCGATGGTCTCCCCTGACAGGGCCTTAT
>JBJEMO010000231.1:0-4949 GCA_051879715.1 Bilifractor sp. | reverse complement strand
GGGCGTCGGGAAAAAATTCATTTATGACTCTGATTTCACTTGCATATAACACCAGTTATTCACATAGGTCAGTACCTTCTGGTCAACAGCTTCGATTCCTCGGGTAAACCGACCAGCGTGGCATTGAGTGCCGTGATTAAAGCTTGGAAGAGTGATCCACTGGTGCAGTGATAAAAACCATATAGGCTCGTCTTGGGGAGGAGAAAATTCCTTTCGGGGCGGGTCTTATTTTTCATTTCATACAGATCTGCCGGGACTGATAATCCGCAGCCGGTGAGGAGCGGGATAACTCGTTGTGAAAATTGTATATCTGAAGTAAAATATTACATAGGTTTTGTGTGGGAGAAATGTGGTTATCCAACGGCCATTGCAGGATCATATTGCTTAGTGGCTTCTGAGAACTTTTTTTCACACACAAGTATTTCACCAAGGACAAATGGTATGAGCAAAAATGAAATTATCACTTTTCGTAATGCAAGGCTGGATGATGCACCAAGACTTCTTGAAATATCATGATATTGAAAAGCAGCTTGCAGGGGAAATAGAAGGGAGATAAGAATGAATTTAGACCACGTCACAATTAATGTCACAGATATGAAGATCACGGAGAAATTCTATGAGAGATCTGGAAAGCCAACGCCCGAGGGCTGTGTCATAAGCAAGGATGGAAAGACAATGACGGATTCTGGCGAGATTCTCAGAAAGATGCGGGCCGGAGATGCGGCTCTGCTACCTCTTGGCGGAGCAGGGGAGGAGACGGCAGGGTACAAGGGATATGGTTACACCACCGTCGTGGAAATTCTTTCGTCTGCCCTGTCCGGTGGCCCGTTCATGAAGGCGCTTAGCGGTGTGGGACCGGATGGAAAGCCACAGATGTATCACCTGGGACATTTTTTCTTTGTCATCAATCCGGAGTTCTTCATGGGACTTGAGACCTTCAAGAAGACTGCAGGAGATATCTGCCGCGGACTCCGGGCATCCCAGAAGGTTCCCGGCGCCGATCGGATCTATACGGCCGGCGAGAAAGAATACTTGGCTTGGATGGATCGAAAGGACAAGGGCGTTCCGGTGGGAGAGTCCATTCAGAAAGAATTGATCGCTCTGCGGGACGAGTGCGGACTCAGCCAGTACCACTTTCCCTTTGAGAAGTAAAATTCTGATGGATATGTGATATAGTAAAAGTATATTAATGAGGGAGGCGTGTGAAAAAAGGATCTGAAAATTGTATATCTGGAGTAAAATAAAAATGGGAAATTGATAATGCTGAAATTTATTCATTTATACAAACATTATTTTCTGGGCATATCCGTTATGGGGATCCTCGCATTTATTCTACAGGAGGTTCCCTATTTTGTCATGCCATTTATCAGGCTGGAGCAGAACCCTATTATGCATATGCATAATGTTTGGAAATGGCTTGAGGCTGCACAGGGGTTTATCGGTACGCTGTCTATTGTTCTTTTAATGCTACTTGTCAGGGATGATGTAGGCAGTTTCTCGATAATAGAAATGCATGAAAAAGTATTTTTTGCCCTGACTCTTTTCATGTTGCTGTTCAATTATTGCGGCTGGATATTCTATTATTCCGGTTACCAATACAGATGGCTGATTGTCTTAAGCCAGTTTGCGGCCGTTCCATTGTATTATTTCTTCTTTGGATTATAGAAAAAGAATTATCCGCTGGTCGGGTCAGCTGCATTATTCTTTCTTATACACACGGTGAACGGTTATTTGAGTTTTATAAAACGCTAAGAAGACGAAATTAAGCAGATCCCGGTTTGTGATGACCGTCAGGTGGATACCGTTATGGACTACGGACAACAGTTTGCTTTTTCAAATACCATATCTGTGCGTGCAGTCCTGACGATCTCCTGAGGATTACTGTCGGGGTTGATCCAGTCATTAATAGAAGATGCGGGGAGTATCACCGGCATCCGGTCATGGATCCTGCGGAGTGCTTCTGATGGTTCACGGGTCAGGATTGTGAATACAGGATAGGAGAGATCTCTCCATTTCTGTATCCGGTAAAGTCCTGCTAGCCATGTAACTTCAGCACCATTTGGCTGGATGGAATATTTGTCTCCGGTTTTTTTACTGCCGTCCGGACGCAGGATATGCTCCCACTCGTAGTACCATGAGGCAGGCACAATGCAGCGATGGCGTTTCCAGTCATCTGCAAATGTCTTTTTTTCTCCGGCCGTTTCCACCCTTGCGTTGAAGAGGGGGTAGTTTAATCCTTTTACCTGGTAGCCCCAGATCATGGGATAGGCAGTTCTTTTACCATTATGATTTGGTGCAATGACTGTAGTCATATCTGCGGGTCTGATTTCGCCTTCTGCCTTGAATGGTTTTCCTAAGGCCATGACCATTTTTTCCTTGAGAGATGAGTTGGCGGCCTGTTCAACATAAGGTCTGAGTTCAGGACTCAGTTCCACATAATATCTGGAACACATTTCGTTTGCTCCTTTATACTGCAGATATTCTGATTCTGCATATGCATTCATTGATACACGCGGCGGCTGCATGATTTTGTATTTTACAGGTGAGGTATGTGCAGCATGCATCCGTGTTTCACAGAGGTCGTGTATTTCAACCGATTTCTGCTATATCTTCAAAGCGTATCACCGTTTCATCAACCATGAGTGTCTCTGTTACCGGATCGATTTTCCACACAGTTCCGGTAATGGTCTTATATATTCCCAGATGCTCTTCAAACGCATCATTTGCAGGATCAGTGCAAGGAGAGAAGTAAGTGACAGAGGTCTTCTGACCGGGAAGAGCAGAGGTGATGATCCTGTTCAGTTCCTCCTCCGGCAGCCGCTTTCTCGGAACATACTGGATTTCCTTTGAATCTATTGCCTCATCAAAGCCCTTCAGCGCATCAAATGCGAGGAAGATCTTTGCTCTGTGTGTATGGTCCATCTGCGGATGCCTGATCCGGAAATCACTGTATTTCGCATGCCTTGGACGGCCTTTCAGGTATGCTCTCTTATGTTTGAATCCTGCAGGCATTGTCATTGCACCAACTGAATCCATATGATTTCCCCTTTCCTGCCCGAATTTTCCTTTAACCTGGAAGAAGCGGAGCAGGTCAGGAGAGAAATATCAGGCCAGGTGACCGCCAATCTGCAGGTTTCTTTCTAGCTGCTTTGCCCCTTCGAGCATGTTGTTTCCCTTAAAAACAGCGTTCAGACCGTATTTTTGGCGCACTTTTGCCATAGTGCTCTGGAGTTTTCTTTCTTTTTCCAGAGCACCATAATCGGTAAACATATCAAATTGATACATGCCATTATCGGCTGCGGTCTTGTCAGCACAGATACCGAGCCTGCGGAATAGCAGGCGCTGATCGGTCTTCTTGTCAAAAGAGGCCAGGATCGCATTGGCTACTGTGCGAAAGCTGTTTGTCCGGTTTCTCATTCTTACTGTTCCATTACTGTGTTTCGGGTGGAGGCGTCCGTAGAAATCTTCCACAACAGGACCTTCGTAATTTGGACATACCTCCAGACTCTTGTAATCATAGGACACCCACCATGTGAAGGACGGTGCCGTCACCCCTTTGGCGAACATATCGACGCAGAGCACTTCGATCATTTCCAGAAGCACATTGCGCGCCTCTCTGTATTTGTACGGTCTTGGGAGTACCTGCCCCTGCGAGAGAGAAGAGGAGTCGGAGTGATAGGATTTGATGTCCTGCATCGTAACCGGCTCGATGCCAAAGGCGTGATCAATCAGGATTTCTCCATCAATACCAAACTTCCTGTAAAACCATTCTTCATCCCACTGCGACCGTTCTGCAATATCACCCATGGTGAAGAGACAGCTGTTTTCCAGCGTCCGGGCCTTGCCGGGGCCAAGCATCCAGAAGTCTGTCAGCGGTCTGTGGTCCCAGAGCAGGTACTGGTAGCTGTCTTCGTTCAGCTCAGCGATCCGCACACCGTCTTTGTCGGCGGGTCTGTGCTTCGCTACAATATCCATGGCTACCTTTGCCAGATACAGGTTTGTGCCGATGCCGACTGTGGCCGTGATGCCGGTGGTCCTGAGCACATCCCGGATCATAGTCATTGCCATTACGTGTGCAGGGTGGACGCCATCTCTTTCTGCCTGCTTCTGATAAAAATGAAGATAAGGCGTCGCATCGATGAAGGATTCATCAACGGAATATACATGAATGTCCTCCGGTGCGGCGTACCGCAGGATGACAGAATAGATCCTTGCCGATGTCTGCTCGTATAGAGCCATCCGCGGGACAGCGATTTCATACTGAACCTTTGAGTGATGTTCACGTTCATACCTTGTGATTGCCTGCTTTGCCTCAAAAAGGCGTGGACGCCCCGGCACACCGATCGCTTTCAGGGCAGGCGAAACGGCAAGGCAGATTGTCTGGTCAGATCTTGAGGTATCCGCTACAAGGAGACGTGCCTTCAGAGGATCATAACCGCGCGCGACACACTCCACAGATGCGTAGAACGACTTCATATCGATGGCTATGTAAGTTCTTTCATTCATATTTGTCGCACCTGCCATTCAAGAAATATTCATCTTACCGATACTGTTGATACTATGGATGACTGAGTACTATGGATGGTCTGCTACAGACATTCCATAAGCACACCCTGCCTGTGTCTGTCTATTGTATCTTTCAGATAATCACTTTTGACTTCGGGTCCGGCAGGAAGGATGAACCCCTTCATCTGCAGTGCCTTGTATTTATATTCCACAAGGTACGGACTTATCTGAAGTCCGCAGGCAATTTCATCGATAGATGCGAACCCATCACCGGAATCCCAGAGTTCCTGTGTGGCAAAGTACAGAAGGTCTTTTGCCTTATACTCCGTGGTTTCATTCTGCATCCGGTCATAAATTTCCTTAAAGCGGTAATAACCGATCGGTTCCAGCACAGATTGATCTGACAGGCGCAGCTCTGCGTTGAAGATATTTGCCTCTATTTC
>JBJEMO010000230.1:11620-32932 GCA_051879715.1 Bilifractor sp. | reverse complement strand
TCTGCCATACAGTATACCATACATTAATGTATGGTATACTGTATGGCAGAATATATGGTATTGCCAAAACCGCCGGCAACATACTGGTTACAGTTCACTGGTGCGTCAAGAGGGCACTTCTCATGCAGGCCTTTGGAGTGAGTAACTACGAACGGAAACAGACAAATGAGAAGTGTCCTCTTGACGCACCTCTGAACAGTAACACATACTGTTGCAATGATTCACACGCCGTATTTGCTGCGAATAGTTTCCGCGACGCGCCCGCAGACCTGCTCACAGATCTGGTCGGTTTCTGCTTCAGCCATGACGCGGAGCAAAGGCTCTGTTCCGGAAGGGCGGACAAGGATGCGACCGTTACCCTTCAGGCTTTTATTGGCCTTTTCTATAGCGGTCTTTACATCCGGATCCTCCATGACACTGTTCTTATCGCTTACCTGTACATTTACCAGAAGCTGTGGATAGATCTTTAATCCTTCACAGAGCTCGCGGATGGAACGCCCGGTTTCCCGCATGATTTTGAGCAGCGCAAGCGCAGTGACAAGACCGTCACCAGTGGTCTCATACTCACTGAAGATAATATGACCACTCTGTTCTCCTCCCACGATGTAACCGTTTTTGAGCATACAGTCATAGACGTATTTGTCCCCCACATCTGTTTTCTCAACGTGAATGCCTTCCCGCTCCATAGCCTTCCAGAAACCGATATTTGCCATGACGGTTGTGACAACGGTGTTCCCCTTGAGCATACCCTTGTCTCTGTAATATTTGCCGCAGATGTACAGCACAAAATCCCCGTCCACCAGTGCACCGTCCGGTCTGACAGGGATCTGCCGGTCGGCGTCTCCGTCAAAGGTCAGACCGAGGTCAAAGTTGCCCTTTTTCATAAATTCGCAGAAGGCATCCGGATGGGTACTTCCGCAGTTGTTGTTGATATTGGTGCCGTTAGGCTGATTGTTCATGACCGTGCAGTTTGCACCGAGTCTTGTGAGTACCTTCTCTGCCGTATAGGTACTGGATCCGTTTGCACAGTCCATGGCAATCCGCATACCGGAGAGGTCAGTCGGGAAGGTGCGGCAGATATAGTCAATATAGTGATCGATTCCTGCCGGGTAGGGAATGATGCGCCCGATCTTTTCACCGGTGGCGAAGGCGATGGTTTCCTTCCCGTCAATATAGTCCTCAATCAGAGTCTCTACCTCGCCCTGGAGCTTAATACCCTCCTTGGAAAAGACCTTGATGCCGTTGTCATAGAAGGGATTATGAGACGCGCTGATCATTGCGCCCACGGAGAAGTCCTCATGGACGGTAAGGTAACAGATCATGGGTGTCGGGCAATAACCGGCCAGATATGCGTCGCAGCCCTCTGAAGCGATGCCCGCTGCAAGTGCATTTTCAAGCATATCGGAAGACAGACGGGTATCCTTTCCGATGATGATTTTGCTTCTTCCCTGCCTGCTGTAATAGTAGCCGAGATATCTTCCCACCTCAAATGCGCGGGACGCAGTAAGACCCTCATTTGCCTTTCCTCTGATACCATCTGTTCCGAAATATCTTCCCATTAGCTGTTCTCCTCCGGATTATTTTTCTTTGTGATTACAGTTCCATCATTCTTCCAGATGGAGTTCTCATACACAACGCCTCTGACACAGGACACAGGATAGATGTTGCAGTTGCGGCCGATGACTGTGCCGGGATTGAGCACGCTGTTGCAGCCTACCTCTACATGGTCACCAAGCATGGCTCCGAACTTCTTCAGCCCTGTAGCGATGTTCTCTCCGTGATTGTGTACGATAACCAGCTGCTTGTCAGACTTCACATTGCTTGTGATGGATCCGGCACCCATATGGGAATAATATCCCAGAATGGAATCACCTACATAATTATAGTGCGGGGTCTGTACATGGTCGAACAAAATGACGTTTTTCAGCTCCACGGAATTGCCAACGACACAATCCGCACCAACAAGGGCAGAGCCTCTTACAAAAGCACAGTGCCGTACTTCGGTACGAGGGCCAATGATACACGGCGCGCCCAGGTAGGCTGAAGGAAATACCTTCGCAGTCTTATGTACCCACACATGCGTGGAAACCTCAGTGTACTCCTGCGGGTCCAGTTTTTCTCCAAGGGAAAGAATCAATTCGCTGATTCCCTTCAAAGCCTCCCAGGGATAAGTGAACTGGCGGAGATACTCTCCGGCCAATGTGTGATCGAGATCATATAAATCACGGATTGTATACATGATAATTATTTCTCCTCGGTTCATTCATATGAATAATAAATGCGAATAATAACATAATATAGCACAAAATCCTGCATTATACTATATCAGAAATCAGAGCCCCTATATTTTGCGGTCGCAGTCTTCGAGCATGAATTGGTCATTTTCGCAATGCAGCATAAACCAGGCACAGTTTCCCACCGGATTCTCCCAGAATGTCTTTATTGAATCCACATGAATATGTACCAGTGCTGCACGGATGGTTCCGCCATGTGTAGAAACCAGAATGTTCTCCCCCGGTTTATTACGTTTCAGGTCCTCCAGGAAGCTGCTGACCCTCTGCATCAGCTGCATACCGCTCTCGAGCCCCGGGCCCGGCATGTAATTGCCAAAATCATGCATCATGGTGTGAAATTTCCTGGAATCCATCGTCTCCCATTTTTGCCCTTCATAGGGGCCGAAATTGAGCTCCTTCAGGCGATCATCCAGTTGAATCTGCTCAATCGGTCTGCCTGTGGCCAGTATGGCAGTCTCCACTGCCCGCTCCTGGGGGCTGGAGTACACGAGATCAAAGCGGATCCCCCTGCGACGGAATTCTTCTCCGGCTTCTCTGGCCTGTTCTCTTCCTTTGCTGTTCAGTGCGGCTTCCGGAGTATTGATCTGGCCTTGAAAACGGCCTCCAATAGTGTTGATGGTTGTTTCGCCATGCCGAAGCAGATATATGTTCATCCTTTATCTCCCCTGGTAGTCAGATTTATTTTGCTATGAAAATGATAAGCTGCCGCACAGATAAACAGGAATATTGTATATTCTCTGAATACGTCATGTGCGGCAGCTTTCCGGGATGTTTGACAAGTGTATGCAGAAACAGCAATCATTCTGATACGCTAACGTTACTGGACAATATGATATCCGGCTTTTTCAAGAGCAGCGCACGCGTCTTCGATCCTGTCTCTCTTGACCAGAATGTAGTCGGTATTAAAGGTGGAGAGGGCAAAAATGCAAATCCCGTTGTCGGCCAGGATGCCGGAGATCTTTGCGAGAATGCCCACCTCCTTAAAGTCAAGCCGGCTCTCAATGCGCATCGCCTTCCATCCATAGTCTACGTCCGTGGCATTTTCCGGGATATATCGGGTCAGGCAGACCAGAGAATTTTCTTCATCGGTCCGCTCCATAAAGCAGAAATTTTTCTCGAGATTTGTTTCACTGAAGTCGCTTACCTTGCAGATGGAGAACTCCTCATCCATCACTTTCACATCCATAATACCCTCCAACTGATTGTGTACAGACATAATGAAAATCTTTTCACAATAATCTGGTTAGTAGAAGAACGATATCTCCTTATCATAACCGGGGCGTTTCCGCCTCTACGATTATGGCACTACCCATACTGCTTTTCAAGTAAAAATCCCACTGACTTCGCGTGAAATCAGTGGGTATGCTTCTGAAACACAGATCGCGGGTGGCTGCTTCTGCAATGTTAAGATTGAACGGACTGATCCAGAAAATTCCATAACCGGTCTTTTTCGTTCGAATAATCTGAAATGCCCAGGTCATACAGCTTCCGGTTTTCCTCCGCATCCATTGCATAGGTTCCCATTTCCAGGTGTGAGCTTGGCGCAAAGACAAATGCCCGTCCCTCCTGCTCCAGCTGGAAAATCCTTCTGAAGTGCTGCATGTAGGTAATGTGACGGTAATTTACCGCCTCTGCAATTCTCGGGTATTTTATCAGATGCAGGGAATAGAAGGCACGCATGTGCTCCGGCTCTTTCTGAAAATCTCTGGGCTTGGAAAGGATGACAACCACCTTGTCACATCCGCCCTGCTTCAGTGCACGATCAGCAGGGATCGGATCGGATACACCTCCGTCAAAATAAGGGATGCCATCAATGATGCGGGGTCTGCAGGCAGCAGGAAGCGCGCAGGATGCCTTGATGACCTCGTAATTATCCTGTGACAGGTCCTTTCTGGAGAAATAGGCTGGTGCACCGGTCAGCGCATTGGTAGCAACAATCTCGAATTCCGCTGGATTTGCAGCCAGCTTTGGGTAATCAAGCGGGTCCTCTCCATCATGATTGGTCATGGTGCTGTAAATAAAATCAAGTCCGAAGAGATCTCCTGTTTTCAGAAAGCTGTCAAGTCCGAAGTACCCTTTCTTCTTCAGGTGCTCGGTATAAAAGCGAAGGTTCCGTTCCCTTTGTCCCGCAAGAAAGGAAGCACAGTTTGCCGAACCGGCTGACACACCGATCACATAATCAAAATGCACCTGGTCATCCAGGAATTTATCAAGAATACCTGCACTATATGCGCATTTCATGCCACCGCCTTCAACGACCAGCCCGATTTTCTGCATTACCTTATTTCCTCCTGTTCATGAAACATTCACGAACAGTCATTATAAGCCGGAATAATTGAATCGTCCATCTTTCCATACTGTCACACCTTCGCGGAAGTGTCTAAAAGACCGGAGCTGTAGGGACAAATCCGTATTTTTGCCCGGAAAAAGGCTGCCGCTCACCGGATATTATGGCTGGATTTAAAGTTTCTGATCTTTTCCGACAGAGCGGAAAGCTCTTCCGGTGTGAGTTCCGGAAGACGCTCAAGCTGGGCGAGAAAAACCTCAGCACTTTCATTGGCACGCATCTGTATCATATTCATATAATAATTGGCGATGGTAGCTGTAAAGATTGCGGTCACAGCCACAGAATATACAGCCAGGATAATGGTGAGAACTCTTCCGAGTGTCGTGACAACCACTATATCCCCAAATCCAATCGTGGCAGAAGCCACAAAACAGTACCATATACTGTCACCATATGTTTCAATACCGGGCTCCTTCAGTCGCAACACCAGTGCGGTAATCAGAAAAAAGATCAGATAGCTGGTAAAAATCTGAATGAATCCTGTCCGCTTCATAATCCGCCAAAGCAAAACCGCCTTTTTCATAGAGCACTCCTCCTTCTCCTATCCCCTGAGCTCTCCAAAATATAAATCATGCAGGGGAAATCATATATATCATAACAGAGGCGGTGCCCTAAAAATATATATTTTTTTCTTATTCTGTTGTGTTGTTATGAAGGTTCTGTTGTGTTGTTACGAAGGCGGGCAGGATCTTCTGCTTACAGGCTTTTGCTAATGTCAGGGAAGAGGAAAGGAAAACAGGGTGAGGATTCTGTATGTTTATTCAGCTGTGATTTCCCGGAGATATGGAAGCTCCCACAGTCTTGCTACAAACTGGTTCCACTCATCGAGCTTATGGTGGGTTCTCTGCCGTATGATGTTGATGGCATTCTCATAATTCATGGTCACAGTCCTGGTCTGATGATAGGATTCCGGCAGCAGCTGGATCAACGCCCACCAGTCTGCCTTATCCTTTGTCTCAAGATAAGCTTCGCGGTAGTGATTCAACCATGCAAGGACCTGACGCATTTCTGTATCCGAGCGGAGATGTTCTGTACTGAAATCAGACATCTCGAATTCCTTTGCGGCAATCTTGTGCATGGTTGAAGTGGAATTGGCCACTGTGCCGATCTTATAGGTATCAAATTCCTTCCACCAGTACAGTGGCGCTGTGATATCCATTGCAACAAAAATCTGCCGCAGATATTTCCTGTGTTCCGTTCCGCCCCGGTAAAGACGCTGCATCAGTCCCATGTCATTTGGACCGATCCAGAAGTTTCCGTCGGGATCCGCTTTGCTGTCGCTTTTTGCCCAGCTGTTCATAGGGTTCCGCATTCCCCGGATTGCATGGGAAAATCCCCATACTTCCATATGCTCTACCTTTATCATATAAGTTCCTCCATTTTGCATGTAATCTATTCATTTGATATATAACCTGCGCATCTGATATATGATCGGCTCAGATATCCTGAGGTATTTTCTCAGAATAGTTATGTTCTTGTGTTCTGACAGATAAATATGCAGCAGTGCATATTGGTGCACGCTGCATATGAATAATAGATCAGAAAATATTATATCAGATTCAGGTGATATGTATTGTATCAGCCTCCGATGACACAGATCAGTCCATGTGATTCCACGATCTTTTTGAACGCAACAAATTTTTCACGTGGCGGTGTCTCCAGGTCTCCCATCAGATAGGGTCGCCCAAGTCCGACGTATTTGTCATAACCGAGCTTATGGTATGGGAGCAGGTGCAGCTCACGTACACCGGGAAGAGAGGATGCAAAGAGCGCAATGGCATCTATCTCCTCCTCCGTATCATTAAAGGTAGGGATGACCGGTGTCCGGATGATCAGACGGCATTTTCCGGATTCTGCGACATGTCTGGCATTTTCAAGGACAATGCGATTATCCTTTCCGATAAAAGCCTTATGCTTTTCGGGATCCATGTGCTTGATATCCATCAGATATTCATCCAGATAGGGCAGAACCATCTGTATTCTGTCCCAGTGAAGTCCTGCCATACTCTCCATTGCCGTAGAATATCCCCGGTCTTTTGCTGCATGCAGCAGATCACGGGCAAATTCTGCCTGGCAGAGACTTTCTCCTCCGGAAAGCGTCAGTCCGCCGCCGGATCTGCGATAATAGATCCAGTCCTTTTCGACAACGCGCATGACTTCTTCGACGGTCACATCTTCACCGACGATTTTAGTCGTCCCGTCTGCGTTTTTCATCTCCTGAATCTGAAATTCCTGTGACTCAGGGTTGCAGCACCACCGGCACCTGAAGATACAGCCCTTCAGAAAGACGATGGTCCTGATTCCCGTTCCATCATGGACGGAGTAACGCTGGATATCAAAGATTCTTCCCTTTGTCTTCATGAAATCCGGTTCAGAAATGTTTTCTCCATTCTCATCGGAATCACTATAATAATCAGTCATACTGTATACCCCTGCTTGTTATTCAGAACTCAAACCCCTGCTCTGTCCGCCGGATGATGTCATCCTGCAGCGACTTGGACAGTGTTGTGAACAGAGCAGAATAGCCGGCGACACGCACTACCAGGTGGCGGTAATTTTCCGGATGCTTCTGTGCATCAAGAAGTGTTTTCTTGTCGACGACGTTAAACTGCATATGCATACCCTTCTGATCAAAGTAGGTCCGGATCAGTGATTCAAAATCATTCAGTCCCTTTTCCCCCTGCAGAGCGGACGGGTGGAATTTCTGATTCAGCAGCGTTCCGTTGGAGGCAATCTGATGATCGATACGGGCTACGGAATTGGCTGTAGCAGTCGGACCGTGGGTATCTCTTCCTGCCATCGGTCCGATGCCATCTGCAACAGGAGTATGCGCAAGCCGGCCATCCGGCGTAGCCCCGGTCTGTGCACCGAGAGGAACATTTGCCGAAACCGGATAAATACCCGCCTGATACTGGCCGCCCCTTGGATTTTTGTATTTTTCCAGAGGTTTCGTGTACAGATAGGCAGTGTCCCTGGCAAAATAATCCACCTCAGGAATGTCATTTCCATATTTGGGCAGTGCATTGATGTCATCCAGAAGCTTCTGGAATTTCTCTTTATCCTCTTCGGAAAGCGCGGCATTCCTGATGCCGGCAACGATGGCAGCAATTTCCCTGGCACCGATTTCCCTTCCCTGGTTCTTGAGCTTCATGGCTGCAGTTTCTGCCAGGTCTCTGACAGAGACATCATCCAGTCCCTTTCCGTAATTCAGGTCCATCGCGCGCTTATATTCACGAAGGGATATTTTCCCCTCTTCGTAGACGAGCTTTTTGATCGCCCAGAGAGAATCTGCCGCATTGGCAATGCCGAAGCACTGAGGACCGGTAAAATTATAATGGGTGCCTCCCTGCTCCGGTGTAAGACCCCTGTCGATGCAGTCGTCCATCATCGTCGCCAGCCACGGAAGCGGAACCCTCTCACGGTGCGCCACATCTATAGAATTATCCGCATTTACCAGAAGGGAAATCTGGTATTCCATCTGCTTCTTATAGGCATTCCAGAAGTCGTCAAAGGTATGAAGATCCTCAAGCTCTCCGGTCTTGATGCTGACCTGCACGCCCCTGTCCATGCCATTGGAGAAGACAAGCTCAAGCGGACGGCACATGTTGAAGAATGCGGCGTCATGCCAGCCAAAGGTCTTGCCCATTGCCTGTGGCTCGACGCAGCCGATGATGCTGTAATTTCTGGCATCCTCCATGGTTACGCCGCGGTTCATCAGTGCCGGGATAATCACCTCATCATTATAATATGCAGGCAGACCGATGCCCGTTCTTGTGAGCCTGGTCGCTTCGTGCATCAGCTCATGGGGCGTCAGGTTCCAGACTCTGATCGAAAGCGAGGGCATGGGGAGAAATACATGCATGGAAGCCCAGATGCACATAAAGGACAGATCATTTGTGGCATCTCTTCCATCCTTTGTCTGCCCTCCGACACACAGATTCTGGAAAAGGCTGTATCCTGCAAAACCTTTCGCAGACTCAGCATCCCTTACCTTGTTCAGGTCATTCAGCTTGACAAAGATACAGTCAATATATTCCTGTGCCTGGTCCCGCGTGATTTTGCCGGAATCAAGATCTTTCTTATAATACGGGTACATATACTGATCGAAGCGTCCTGGAGAGATGGAATGGCCGCTGGATTCCAGCTGCAGCAGCTGCTGTACAAACCAGAAGCTCTGGCAGGCCTCGTAAAAGGTTTCGGCACCCTTTTCCGGTACGTTCCGACAGTTGTCACGGATTCTGAGCAGTTCCTCTTTTCTGACAGGATCAGCTTCTCTGCGGGACATGGAATCTGCTAGATCCGCATAGCGGTTTGCGTAATGGATGACAGCCTCACAGCTGATCTTCATAGCGCGGTAAAGCGTATGTCTGCGCTGATAATCAGCATCTCCGACATTTAATGCAGCATCATGTTCTTCAATGTTCTGCATGATACCCTGGAAGCCCATTGACAGAACGTCCCAGTATTTAACGGTAAAATGCCCGACCCCATTGTAGAAGTAGTTACCAGGTGTGAAAATGTTATGGTCGATTGCCATAATGGTCTCCGGTGTCATCAGTGCTGTTGCAAGATCAGAGCTGGTCTTGCCCTTCCACCATGGATTTACCTCCCTGAGAATTGCTTTGTTTTCTTCAGAAATATGGAAGGGATCTGCCTCCCGGGTCTCCACGGTGTCGAGCTCCTGATTCAGCCACTCCCAGGAAAATTCCGGGTAGGTCTGGCATCCTCTGGGGGCAATCGTCGAGCTTCCGACAATCAGCTCATGGTCCCGGATGATGATCGGGATGTTCTCGAGAATGTGTCTGAATGCCAGTGCACGTCTCATGACCATGGGCTGATCCTCTGTCTGCTGGTAGGATTCCGTGATCAGTTTTGCCCGGGATGCTTCTATCTCCGGCATTTTCCGGTACAGATCATCTACAAGCATCTGTATCCGGTCGCTTTTCTTCGTCTCGTGAATATTTATCATCTTTATACCTCCTGTGTTTCCGGTGCTATGATACAGCAAGGTTCATCAGGTACCGCAGACCTTGCGTATATCGGGTTCATCTGCTATTGAAGCATTCCGGCGCGATTGCAATACAAAAAAGACATCCCATCATAATGACAGGATGTCTTTGCATACACCGAAAACCACAGGCAGGCTAACCTTACGCTATCTGCCGGCGGAAAAAATAATCCGGTATTTGCTATCTCCTCATGCATCGTGATGGACAGATAACAGGATGGTAAGCAGGTTTCCTGACTTACGGCACTAAGCATGCTCCCCTTCCCGGTCAAAAACCAGTGGCTTTGGAGCCTGCAATCCGCATACAGTTGCGGGACAGCACAGGATTCTCACCTGTTTCCCTTTTAACGGTCTGCATATGAGACCGCACTTACATCCGAATTTTGATTAACTCCAGTGTAGCATACAGAGAGGATGAATGCAACGAAAAACAACAAAATTCCTAGCAATTCAACATAAACTCAAATAACAAGAATAATTATTGATTTAGTGCAAGAAAGATGTTCCCCAGCTGCTCTCTGAAATCGCATGAAAAAAGCTGCTGCGGTAATATTTCGACTGAGTATGCCTGTATATAGTATTTATACTGATGAAATCCCCGGTTACAGGATGGCCGGGGATTTCCGCTCAGTAAGCCTGATTTAGTCCGTATGCTTTTTTAGCTGTTCGATCTCTGCGATTTGTGCAATAATAAGAACCAGCAATATTGCGCAAAAAGGAGGAAAAACTCTTATGGTTGTTACCATTCAGGAATTTCTGGAGCTGAAGAAAATTTTACAGGATAAATACCATACAAACATACACTATCATGAAAGCTGTGACAGCCAGCATTTTTCAGCGGACGAACCACTGTCCGGCCCGGCCAAAATCTTTATCCGCGACTACTTCTCCAAATGGTACCAGAAGGTGAAGTTCTACGATGATGACAAGCTGTTCGTTCTCGTAGATATATCTGATCGTTATCTATGAGTTACAGACTGCATAAGCTGACAAATGCACATTGATCGCATCTGTCAGCTTCCGACAGTCATGGAAAGAACTGCTTTCCATTCATTTCTGAGAAGACTATAGTCTTTTCTCTACACTGTTCCGGTCATAGGGTACGTAGGAAGGGGATTTTTCATGGATCAGCTGCAAAGCAGCGTCCTGTTCCTTTTCCTTCACGCGGATGGTATAGACGTCACGGTCTATTTTTCCCTTTGTTCCAAAATCTCTGGGGTCAAGGGCCGGGCCGCACCCGACAGCTCCGATTTCATCCTGCCATATAGCTTTTTTTACAGATAAACCGGCTTCCTTCAGCATAGTAATAACCTCTTTCCATTGCTTCCGGTTTCCCTTTACTTCGAAGACGATCACGTATTTATCAAACATAATATGCTCCGGACATAATAATTCAAAAAGGCACTAACATCAGAGGATCAATCTGATGTTAATGCCTTTACGTTTTATCTGTCAAGCAGCTGCAGATCAATGAACTGTGATTCCTGCAGGGCACGAAATGCAACCCAGTTCGGAATATGCATGAATTTTTACTGGATCAGAACATGATCGTGATCGGCATGCGCGCTGCCTCAAGCTCTTCTTTGGTAAATCCGTATTTCTCGGTATTATAGGCGTCGATGATATCAGACATACTCTGATATACACCCGGGAATACAGATCCGGGTCCACCCTGTGCAATACATGGGATAAAGTGCATATTACCGCACTCTTTTATGGTCTTGTAGATAACCTCTTTGTTATTTTCCTCTGTCCATCCGTTGAAATCTACCAGACAGTTTTCAATACCGCCCATAAAGGAGATCTTGTCGCCATACTTTTTGATCAGTTCAGGTAAATTGTTGGTGGAGAAGCATCCCTGCCATACATTGATGCCCATTTCTATCATATCCGGAACCAGTGTCGCAGCATAGGAATCAGAATGATGTATGATGTATTTTACACCGTGATCATGATAATAGCCATAAATCTGCTTATAGGGCTCAACAAAGAATTCCTCAAACATCGCGGGGCTCATGAACGTTGACTTCTGGCTGCCCCAGTCATCATGATGGAAAATTGCATCCGGATGCAGATGCTCACAGATTCCCTCCGCCATCTTAAGCTCAAACTCAGTCAGCATCTTGATTATATCTTCCAGTTCATCCGGGTATTCATACATAGCCATCAGAACATTTTCGATCTTGCACATATGGTGGCACTGTTCAAAGATACCGGGTGCTTCAAAGGTTGCCTTGAGTGCTTTATTGCCATCAACCTGGGCATACAGCTCTTCACATTTTCCCCATTCCTCATCTGTAAAATCCAGAGACGGGACCTTGACATAATCCTGCCAGTGCTCGATGTCCTTTACAAGAAGATGCGCGTCATCCTGTACAGGAAAAGCGCCGGGTACATTGTCCGGGAACGCATTGTATACACCCCAGGCATTGGCTACGGGTTCATTCGTACCCTTCTGAAGAAGCGGTGAGGCAAAAAGAAATGGATGGAATAACAGGCTGATTGCCTCGTACTGGTTCACGATCCGGTCCGGATGCCCGCCTTCAACTGTCTCAATAAAGTTCTGTTTTGCTGTTAACATGACCAATCCCTCCTGTCCGCATAACGTGCTCTGCAATTCCCCAGCCAGAGAAGCAGTGACCGCAGGTTCCTGATCTGACGAACGCTTTCGTCCCCAAATGCCTGGAATCACAGATGGTATTTTGATTTTGCATTGATTTATGTCGCAATATAACCAAATACTTACTTATTATGGTTCGATTATAAGGCATATTGCCGATTCCGTGTTTGTCATCACAGAACAATAAGTATTGCGGCTGCAGGCACCATGTTTGTGCTGGAGGGATGAAGCGGACATAGGAGGACAGTATCGGCAATCATTTATCAAAGACCTCCCCCTGACGATCCTTGATTTCCTGTATCTGAAGGTAATGCATGGAAATAAGGATATAAAATCTCGTATCCGGATTTTCCAGATCATCATGCAGTATTTCCTTGATCTTCCGGATCCGATACTGAACTGTGTTCTTGTGGGTAAAGAGCTCAGCAGCTGTTTTATTCAGCGAGCGTTCACTTTCCAGATAATGCAGGAGGGTATCAAACAGCGGGTTATTTTCCTGTATTTTCTTTTGCCAAAGTTCCACAATTTTCGGATGACAGGCATGAAGCTTGCCCGCAGAATCATTGGAATTGAGCAGAAAAGCTGTGCTGTAGTCGCGAAACAGGTAAATACGCCTTCCCGGATGATAAACGCCTCCATAACGCAGTGCCTGTCTTGCCTGAGAGAGCAGCACCGGCGCCTGTGTGAGAGACGGAAGCGCGAGGCTGAAACTGACACGGATCGGGTTGCTTTCCGTCAGTGTGCGAATGAACGTCATAAAACTGTCATCTATGTCCAGTTCTCTTGCCGCCAGGAGACTTAATGTATCTCCATGTCGTATCAGAGCAAAGTTTAAAGACTGTGACTGTATGGCCCCGGCCAGCAGGTTGACGGCAGCTGTTCCGGCACTTTCATCCGTGAACTGAATCGTGCAGAGCTGATAGATATCTTCGGCCTTCCATCCATAATAAAGCAGCTGCAGACTCAGGTCTGCCTCATTCCAGGCACGATTCAGCAACAGATTTGCAAAGACCTGACCGCCCGCATGGTGGGACTGCCTGCCTGTTCCAAGTGCCGGGGCAAGCTTACTGCCGAGTTTCTGCAAAAGCTGAAAATCTCCGGTATTCAGCGCGCGGAGCTTTTCCAGAAGTGTCAGTCTTCCATAGGTGAGGCCGTCAAACATCAGATTATAGGAAGCTCCGCCATAAAGCATCTTCCGATCGGAACGCAGGTGGTAAATCTGACAGCCGGAATGGGTAAAATCAATGTGCGTATTCTGATAGGCAATGTTCCGGAGACTGTTCAGTGAGGAATAGCCGTAGGTTTTCATATAAGTCCATTCCTCATCCATCGTACCGATTTCCGGATTCTGGCTCATGCCGAGAATATGATAATTGGCATCCATCAGAATCAGCGGGTTGTCAAAGAAAAGAAAGCAGGAATCCACCAGCTTCTGGTACTGACCGGATGCAATATACTGTTCTGCCTGTTCCTCCCAGTCAGAAAAATAATCAAATATACCCTGGATGGTCTCAAAGGCCTCTTTCAGATCGATCCCATACAGATAAATCCTGTCCCCCTCTCCATCACAGACAATATGATCCTTTTCCTCATATGCATGGACACAATTTGTCGCATAAACCAGACGGGCACTGTTCAGTACAGCGGGAGCATCCCACCGGATTTCTGTTTTGATATCAAGAAGTGGCGACAGACGGTTCGCCAGCATCCACATACTAAGTTTCATTAACAATTACAGCAGACAATTCCATCTCCTTGCAGAAATGGAAAAGCTGCTTTTCCTCCTTATGACTGGCTATGGGAAATGCAGAATATTCTTCGAGCAAAAGAATTTTCCCTCCACCATATGATTACGCGTATGTTATTTCTATTATACCCGAATACACCCGAATCATAAAGCGATGGTCAGTCAGGAAGGATACGGATGGAGATGCTTACAGTCTTTCGGCTCCTTCCCTGGCAAGGGCAGAGCGCTCACATTCTTCTTCGTTAAAGGTGACCTGCCAGGCCAGAGCACTGCCCTTCATCTTTTCCGAGGCATAGGACAATCCGTTGGTCTTCTCATCCAGGTATGGCCTGTCAATCTGCTGCGGGTCCCCGAGCAGGATAATCTTCGTATCTTTACCCGCTCTTGTAATAATTCCCTTGATCTGTCTGGGCGTCAGATTCTGTGCCTCATCAATGATCATGTATGTCTTTACAATGGAACGGCCCCGTATGAAATTCATGGCTTCGATTTTGATCAGACCACGTTCAAAAATCTCCATGATTTTATCCGTGAGAGCAGCTTCGTCCTTGTAGCGTTCGTCCTCGTCAGAATCCAGAAGCTGTTCCAGATTATCGTAAATCGGCCGCATCAGTGGTGAGATTTTTTCCTCTTCTGAACCGGGAAGAAAGCCGATCTCATCATCGAACTGACTGTTGGGGCGACAGATGAGTATTCTCCGGTATTCTCCGGAAGGGTGGTTCAGGATCTTTTCCAGGCCCACTGCCAGAGCATAAAATGTCTTACTTGTACCCGCGGCTCCCTTGGCAATTACCAGCGGTGCCTTGGATGCCGGCTGCATCAGCCCCTCCTGAAAAAACAGCTGACCGGCATTCCTCGGATTGACCCCGTATGGTGTTTCCTTCTGAAAATCCAGCTTCCGAACTACACCACCTGATATTCTGCCAAGGAAGGTCTTCTTTACAGATACATCTGAGTGCAGGATGACAAACTCATTTTCGTACAGGACAGGTGTAAGGCGGTTGCCATTTTCATCCGTCTGGTAAACAACCCCGACCGGAACACCCTGCTTTTTGAACTTCTTGAAATGTTCCTCATCTGTGAACACGTCAATTCTTCCGGTGTACTGGTTTTCTGTTTCAGCAACCTGGTCTTTCTGATAATCCTCTGCAGGTATGCCGATCGTCTGTGCCTTAATCCGCAGGAGAATATCCTTGGTCACAAGGATGACAGGATGATCAGACACATCCGCCAGACCGATGCATACCTTCAGAATCCGGTTGTCCGATTTGTGCTCGGGCATATCCTCCGGAAGTCTGGCATCAATACAATTCTTTTCGATCCGTATGGAACCGCCATAGCCGTTCGGCACGCCTTCGATGATATTACCCTGCAGGCGGAGTGTTTCCAGTAATCGGATTGCCTTGCGTACATTTCTTCCGGTCTCTCCGTCGTCCTTCTTGTGCAGGTCGAGTTCCTCCAGCACAACAAGCGGAAGAACGACCTCATTGTTTTCAAAGCAGTACAGGGATTCCGGTGATTGGATCAGGACATTTGTGTCAAGAACGTAGGTTTTGATCATCTGTTTATCCTCCTTGTCATTCGGTTGACGGACATAAAAAGGCAGAAGTAACAGCCCTTATGGTTGATGCTTCTGCCTCCTTGAATTCTTATTGGTTTCTTCTGTCCGTTCCATGACCCGAGTATAAACGCATCCCGGTTAATTTCTCTCCCATAGACATGTTAATTGTATCTGCTCTATTTGGAATGTATTGGAATGATGTCAGGGTCAAAAATTACTTTTCTGCGCAAACCATGAACATTGGAATGGAATGATACCGGACCTGCTCCTGTTCATCATAAATCCGTTCATTGATGGAAGGCGCAATCACGATTTTTGACATGCCCAGACCGGTCAGTACTTTCCGGTCCCACTGCGGTCTTTCTACATTTGAAAGCGGAAGTGTCCTGGCAATTTCCTCCATGCGGTCCTGCTCAAATAGAATGTCTCTCTGTACATGTTCGTAATATAGGGGGAACTGTTCTTTCAGATTCCGGCTGTCCTGTGCAGACTGTTCTGCAGCTTCCTGGTCGAACAGATATTTATACCAGTTTGCGTCGAAGTAAATCATCCTTCCGCCCTTCTTCAGCACCCGTCGCCATTCTGCAAGGGCATGTAGCGGATATTCCAGGTTCCATGTGACGTTCCGGTTCACGATGAGGTCAAAGCTTTCATCAGGAAAATCAAGCTTTTCTCCCCTTTGATGCAGAAAACGGACGCTTGCTCCATATGCATCCGCATTGTCCCGTGCACAATCCAGCATTTCCGGTGTCACATCCACTGCTGTCACGTCATATCCCCGCAAAGCAAGATTGATCGCAAAAAAGCCGGGACCTGTACCAATATCCAGCACCTTCATGAAGGTTCTTGCAGGTGCATAGTGAAGAATCAGCTTTGCCCATGCATTACGCTTCCAGCTGTTCAGTTCCTCAATATTCAGGTCGGAATAACTCTCCGACCTGTATTTCCAGTAATCTTCTATCTCTCCAATTGCAGTTCCGCTCTGTATTGCTGCCTCCGCCAGGCTTTTACCCATCATCTGATTTCTCCTAACTACGTATGCAATATCTGGTTCTTTCCAGACTTTCGTATTGTAGTTCATTGTACCCGGATGGTATACAGGTGGCAAGCCGGGTAGGGGGTTATTCATCAGGTTTTTATCTTTGCACAACTGATTCATCGGAAAATTTTCATGTTATAATCGTATTGTTATCGTTTTGTCGCTGATTGCAGAATCTACGTTTCCGGAAGTGTGTTATCAGATTGAGGGAGAGATAAACAGATGGATAATAAACGGAAGAAATGTGATATCGGTATCCGCCTGATGAAGATGGCCTTATTATGGGCATTGATTGTTCTGATCTTCCTGTTGACGAGGACAGCAGTCTATGCTGAATTCCAGGATGTATCCGGCTTTTCTGAATATCACCAGGCTGTTAACTGGGCACAAAACAAGAAAATTGTTTCTGATACATCAGTCAGGAGATTTTCACCGGACAAGCTTTGTACACGCGGACAGATCATCACATATCTGTGGCGGGTCATGGGATCGCCAAAGGCAGAAGGGAAGAATCCTTTTGCAGATGTCAGAAAGGGATCCGGTTACTATTACGCTGTACTCTGGGCCTCGGAACATAAAATAGCACAGGGTGTGGATCGAAGCCATTATTCACCGGACCGGCCCTGCACCAGAGGAGAAGCTGTGACATTCATCAATCGTGCCGTCAATGGGTCTTCCGGTGCAGAATCCGGTTCCGCCTCTGTGTTCCGTGACGTTCCGGCATCCGCTGATTGCTATGCTTCTGTGGGGTGGGCAGTTGATCACAAGATCGCTTCAGGAACCTCTTCCACAACCTTTTCTCCGAACAGGGTCTGCAGTAAGGCTGAGGTCATTACATTTCTGTACCGGTATTTTTCTGTGAAGGGAAATGCAGGCACACGAAAGGCGCTTATTGACAATTCTGCTGCAGTCTCAGGGAAACTGACCGTGGAATTAAAGGAAGTGAATCGCTGGCAGTCAGATGGCCTTACATATTGTCAGTATACACTGACATTGAACAATAAAACGAATCAGGATATACAGGGCTGGAAGATCATGATGAACTTCGGAACGACGATCAACCTTCAGGACAGCTGGAATGGGAGCTGTCAGGCAGGGGATCCGCTGTCCTCCTGTCTGAAGATCTCGAATGCGGATTATAATGGAACGATCACCGCAAATGGCAGCACAGGTGATATTGGCTTTATTCTTGCTTTTCAGCATGGGATGCCGGATATTTCCGGTTCGTACATAGTTGATGGCAATTCAGGGTCTCTGAGCAGGATAAACGCCTCTGATACATCATCCGACAGTCCTGGCAGTCATGAAAGCGGCAGTAGTAATAATAGTGGAAATGCCGTCACCCCGGATAATTCTCCTGTCGCAGAGCGCGGAACCCCACTTGCCAGTCATGGAGCGCTCTCAGTCCAGGGCAGAGACATTGTGGATCAGAACGGGAAGAAATTCCAGCTCAAAGGCGTCAGCACCCACGGGCTTGCCTGGTATCCGGACTATGTCAATGAGAATGCCTTCCAATATCTGCGGGACAACTGGGGTGCAAATCTGATCCGTCTTGCAATGTACACCGATGAAAATGGCGGTTACTGCAGTGGTGGCAATCAGGCGGACCTGGAGGCATTGATCGATAAGGGTGTGAATGCGGCAACGGATCTTGGTATGTACGTGATCATAGACTGGCATGTGCTGAACGATCAGACACCGCTGCGCCATCAGAGTCAGGCGGAGAGTTTTTTTGAAAAGATGTCTGCAAAGTATAAAAATCATGACAATGTACTCTATGAGATCTGTAATGAGCCTAACGGCAGTACGACCTGGAGTGACGTGAAAAAATATGCAGAGGATATCATTCCGAGAATCCGGGCGAACGACGCTGACGCGCTTATTCTGGTAGGAACGCCCACATGGTCACAGGACATCGACAAGGCGGCTGCCGATCCGCTGACCGGTGTACAGAATGTGCTCTACACCTTCCACTTCTATGCTGCAACACACAAGGATGATCTGCGGAACAAACTGACCAATGCACTAAACAGTGGTGTTCCGGTATTCATTTCCGAGTTCAGCACCTGTGAGGCATCCGGTAACGGAAATCTGGATTACAGCTCGGCAGATGCCTGGAAGAAGCTGATACAGGATTACAATCTTTCCTACGCGGGCTGGAGTCTTTCCAATAAGGATGAGAGCTCTGCTATACTGCGGAGCAGCTGTACCGGAACGGACGGCGGGTGGACGGATGCGGACCTGTCAGAAACCGGGAAGTATCTGAAAGCAATGATACAGGAGAAATAAACAGGAAAGTCAGAGGGGTCTTACTGTAAATTACATGATCAGGAAAGCCGATAATGCATGATCAGGAAAGTCAGGATGGCATTACAGAAAATCACAGGAGTAAATAGATGAAAAAGATAAAATTTGATCCGACGCTGTATTTCATTACAGACAGCAGCAACTATACTGAAGAGGAATTTCTGATCCGCGTGGAGCAGGCTCTTAAGGGAGGGGTTACATTGCTCCAGCTTCGCGAAAAGAGCAGGACAACGCGGGAATATATTGAACTGGCAGAAAAGGTACATACACTCGCCGGAAAATATCAGGTGCCTCTGATTATCGATGACCGTGCAGATGTGGCTCTTGCTATGGATGCGGAGGGCGTGCATGTAGGTGCAGACGATATGCCGGTCTGCATAGCGAGAAAGCTGCTGGGCAATGATAAAATCATCGGTGCCACAGCAAAAACCGTCCCGCAGGCGAAGGAGGCCTTCGCACAGGGGGCGGATTATCTCGGTGTCGGCGCTATTTATCCGACAACAACCCGGGTAAGGACCAGGCTTACCTCAGTGGAAACACTGCGGGAGATCTGCAGCACGGTTCCCATTCCGGTGGATGCCATCGGAGGGTTAAAGCCGGATAATCTGGATATCCTCTCCGGTGTGCCTGTCGCAGGTATCTGTGTCGTCTCTGACATTATGCAGGCTGATGATCCGGAAAAGGAGGCAGAGGCATTGAAGATAGCGGCAGACAGGATTATTTCTTCAGCTTCCCGCGAACCATCCGAATAACCTGGATCACCAGCGTCGGTATTGCGGCCAGAACCACAATGGTCAGGAACTGGAGGCCTGACATAGGAAGCACTGAGAACAGACTTCTTCCGAATCCGGTAAAGAGCGCAAGCAGGACCAGTACAAATCCGATGGCAAATGCTCCCAGACTGTATGGATTTCTGCGGAATCCAAGTTCGGCAAGGCTTTCTGTTCCGCGACAGTTAAAGCCATGCAGCAGTCTCGCCAACGTCAGCGTCGAAAACGCCATTGTGCAGGCCATCCCTGAAGAAAAATCAAGTCCCTGCAGAAAGGCGGCAATCACGACGGCTGCGATCAGAGCTCCCTGTGTGGTCATCCTGCGGATAAAGGCTTTGTCCATCAGATTTGCTTTCGGGTCACGAGGCTTCCGATGAAGAATGTTTCCATGCTCCGGCTCCATACCGATTGCCAGTGCAGGCAGGGAATCGGTCACAAGATTGATAAAAAGCAGCTGTACTGCAAGAAATGGTACCGGCATCCCCGCCAGAGAGGCAAAAATCACAGTGATGATAGCGGACAGATTGCCCGAGAGCAGATACAGGACTGCATTGCGGATATTTTCGTACACCGTTCTTCCGTTTGCCACGGCCTGAATAATGGTGGCAAAATTGTCATCTGTCAGAATCATGGAGGCAGCATCCTTGGATACCTCTGTGCCGGTGATACCCATGGCGACGCCGATATCTGCCTGCTTCAGAGCGGGAGCGTCATTTACGCCATCTCCCGTCATGGAAACTATGCGCCCCTTTTTCTGCCAGGCCTTTACAATTCTGATCTTGTTCTCCGGAGAAACACGTGCGTACACAGAGATTTTTTCAACTTTCTCCTCCAGCTCCTCTTCCGACATGGCATCGAGCTCCATACCTGTCACTGCAAGATCTCCATCTTGGAAAATTCCGATCTGCCGGGCGATCGCCTGTGCAGTCACCTTATGGTCTCCTGTGATCATGACGGTCCGGATGCCGGCTGCAGCGGCCTTTCTGACTGCCTCTGCAGACTCCGCTCTTGGCGGGTCCATCTCGGAGACCAGACCGAGGAATGTAAAGTGATTTTCTGTCTCTGCACTTAATTCTTCCTCTGTCTCCTTGTAGGCAAAGGCAAGGACGCGAAGTCCCCTCTCAGAGAATTTCTGATTCTGTTCCAGAATGTTCTGCCTGTCTGTGTCGGTCATCGGACAGACAACCGGAGAACCATCCTGATCTCTGAAGCGGATCCGGTCACAGCGCTCCAGAAGTACATCGACTGCACCTTTTGTGAAAACGGTAGGAACATCATGGATCAGATGCTTGGTGCTCATCAGCTTACGATCTGAGTCAAAAGGCACCTCCTGAATGCGTCCGAGTATGTGCCGGAGATCTTCTGCTGTCAGACTTTCATGATCCTTTGCAAAGGCGCTGTCCGCGATCTTCTGGTACATTTCAAGAAGTGCATATTCCGTCGGATCCCCGATACCCTTCCCATCCACAAGACTGGAATCGTTCGTAAGAACAGCATCATAGAGCAGATAGCGGTGCAGCTGCAGTCCTGGATCAATCTGCTGTATAGAGAGAACCTCTCCACCGATATAGATGTCCTGCACAGTCATCTTATTCTGCGTCAGCGTACCGGTTTTGTCA
>JBJEMO010000230.1:0-11520 GCA_051879715.1 Bilifractor sp. | reverse complement strand
AGATGTCCTGCACAGTCATCTTATTCTGCGTCAGCGTACCGGTTTTGTCAGAGCAGATGACAGACACACTTCCCAGAGATTCTACAGCGGACAGATTCTTGATGATAGCGTGTTCCTTTGCCATCTTCTGTGTACCCATCGCCTGGACAATGGTTACAATCGATCCAAGAGCCTCCGGAATGGCCGCAACTGCCAGCGCAACGGCAAAGAGAAGTGCATCCATCACTGCCATGCCCCGGGTACTCTGGAGAATGAATACGACAGCGCTGATGACAAGGATCCCGGCTGCAAGACGGCTGGAGAAGTGATCAAGGTTTTTCTGAAGGGGTGTCTTCTTCTCCTTCGTCTGATTCATCAGAGTGGCGATCTTTCCGATCTCTGTGTGCATGCCTGTCTCTGTTACACAGATCACGGCTCTTCCATAGGTGACAAGACTTCCTGAATATACCATATTGACACGATCTGCCAGAGGCAGGTCCTGTGTCAGCGTCAGTTCTTTTTTGTCAATGTTGGTGGATTCACCTGTCAGAGAGGACTCGTTGACCTGCAGGGAGTAATTTTCAATGATTCTGCCATCTGCCGCAATCATATCTCCCGCTTCTGCAAGGACGATATCTCCAGGAACAAGATCGCCTGAATCAATCTCCATCTTCTGCCCCTGACGCATGACCTTTACATGGGGCGAAGAAAGCTGCTTCAGCGCATCCAGAGACTTCTGCGCCTTTACCTCCTGCACAGTTCCGAGAATGGCATTGAGAACCAGAACCCCCAGAATAACCAGTGTACTCTTGACATCGCCGGTAAGGGCCGAAATTACTGCAGCCACAATCAGCACGATGACCAGGAGATCCTTGAACTGACCCAGAAAAATCTGAAACGGTGTTTTCTTTTTCCCCTCCTGCAATACGTTCCGCCCGTATTTTTCACGTGCAGCATTTACCTGCTCCGGTGACAGGCCGTTCTGGTCCGTTCCCATTTCCTCCATGACTTCCTCTGCCGGAAGCTGATACCATTTTTTCAATACAAAATCCTCCTCTGTGTTTTGGGAAAAATTATTAAAAAAAGAGACTTCACGCAGACGATCCTTTTGGATCTGTCTCTGCATAAAGTCTCATCACCATATCAAGCATGAACGGTATAGCAGACCATCCCGTGCGGGCGTGATGTTGATCTGGCTATTTCGATTACTCCCTCTATACCATATAAAATTGTTGAAAAGTCATCTGAAGATTTTCATAGAGTATCATTTCCGGCTGTATTTGTCAATCAGGTATCCGGAATTCATTTCTCACAGGATTTCAGGATCCATTCCTCCCAGCGGTCCATACCATCTCCGGTTTTTGCCGATACGGGAAAGATCTGCAGATCAGGATTCAGACGCTGTGCGCGTTCCCTGCACAGGTCCAGGTCGAAGTCAAAGCAGGGTATGGTATCTGTCTTGGTAATAAGCAGAACATCACTTTCCTGGAACATCAGAGGATACTTCAGTGGCTTGTCATCTCCCTCCGGAACGGAAAGAATCATGACATTTTTGGATGCTCCGGTATCAAATTCCGCCGGACAGATCAGGTTGCCGACATTTTCCAGAAAGATAAGGTCCAGATCCTCATCACCCATTTCCGCAAGCGCCCGCCGGGTCATGCCGGCATCCATGTGGCACATTCCGCCTGTATGGGCCTGAATCGTTCTTGTTCCAAGCTTGTTGATTTTTACTGCATCTACATCAGAGGCGATATCTGCCTCAAGCACCGCAATTTTCAGTTTTTTTCCAAGATCCAGGATTGTGCGGGACAGAAGGGTGGTCTTACCGGACCCTGGTGAGGACATCAGATTGATCAGGGTGATCCCCTTTACGCGCAGCTCGTGACGCAGTGCGTCGGCATCTCTGTCATTGGATGCAGTTACGGATGCATTTAACTCTATAACTTTCAATTATGAAACCTCATCGTATAAAATTTGTCTTGCCGTACTGCGGTTTGGACGGTTCCACTATGCCAGCCTTCTTTCCTGCCTCAATACACTTCAGCAGCCAGGCCATGTTCCTGCCGAGCTGTTTCATGACACCGACACCCTCTTCATCCCGCAGGACATCCTCGGGTGTGGATCCATGTACCATCGTCCAGTAAGATGAGGAAACAAGCGGCATCTCATTGATGGTGGGATATTTTGCAAGCGCATCAAGAGTGGCTGTTGTACCGGCCCTTCTTGCGGAAGTGATCACGGCTGCAGGTTTGTGACGCATCTCTTCTCCTGCTGTTCCAAACAAACGGTCCAGAACCATCTCGATTTCCCCTGTGGGTGACGCATAATAAACCGGGGACCCGAAGATAAAGCCGTCTGCTTCTGCCGCCTTGTCTTTCAGATTCCTGACACAGGCATTGATCTCTCCATTTGCTGCATCCTTACCGACAAAGATAATCTCAGATTCGATTCCCTCTTCTTTCAAAGCATCTGCAATGATGCTTAACGCTGTGTATGTGCAGCCCCTTTCACGTCTGCTGCCATTAATCATCAGAACTTTCATGTATTTACCCTCTTTTCTCTTTCGTATGTGATGTCCTGTACACTTCAAGCTGTCCACACAGATATCCGATCCATGCGTCAAATCCTTCCCCAGTCTTTGCAGAAACCTCCAGAAATTGAATATCAGGATTCAGCCTGCGGACATTCTGCTCACAGATTGCGCTGTCAAAATCAAACGCTGCCCGGACATCGATCTTGCTGATCAGCAGGCAGTCGCTGACCTGAAACATAAGTGGATATTTGAGCGGTTTGTCATCTCCTTCAGGAACAGAAAGAATCATCACCTTCAGGTTTTCCCCGACATCGAATTCTGCCGGGCATACAAGGTTGCCGATATTTTCCAGAAAGATCAGATCCAGGTCCTCTGTATCAAAGGCTTCAAGACCTTTACCGGTCATATCTGCATCCATGTGACAGGAGCCACCCGTATGGACCTGAATCGCACGTGCACCCGCTTCTGAGACAGCCTTCGCATCTACATCACTGTCTACATCCGCTTCGATCACGCCTATTCTGTAGCGGTTTTTCAGGGCATGAATGGTCCTGACCAGGAGTGTTGTCTTGCCCGCTCCCGGCGATGCCATCAGGTTTACCAGAAAGATATTCTTTCTCTGCAGGTAATTACGAACCTTTCCGGCTTCCCTGTCGTTATCAGCCAGAATATTTTCCCTGGCCTCGAGAATTCTGATTTCGCTTTTTTCCATTTCTGCTCCCATATTTCCAGATATTGTATCATGTAAGATACAGAAAAACGCATGAGCATGATGTTGTCTTAAAATCCGAACATTTGCAGACATGCCAGAAGAACCGTAGTACTTCTTGCATGTCGAAACCGTGAGAATTTCAAGACAATTTCATAAGCATACATTTTGGTGCATCAGCATAGTGTATAAAAAGGCTGACTCTAGCAGATTCGCGGCAATCCCTCTCCCTGCAGGACATCGAGTCTTCGGATTCCACCTATGGGAGTAACCATAAGCAGTTCTCCCGGTTTGTCCTCTGTGACGCCTCCAATGATTGCTGCATTCTCACCATAAGCAGAGGTGCGGATGATCTCCAGTGCCCGTTGTGCCTCATCTGCCGGGACGATGGCCGTCAGCTTGCCCTCGTTGCCCATATATAAGGGGTCCAGGCCCAGAAGGCCACAAAAATCCACTACCTTCCGGGTGACCGGTACAGCATCCTGACGGATGGTGAAGGTCTTCCCCGATGCCACGGCAAGCTCCTTGAGCACAGTTGCAAGTCCACCTCTGGTAATGTCACGCAGCACATGGACGTGAATGCCTCCATCCAACAGGTTTTTCACAATTTCCCCAAGGGGAGCCACATCGCTTTGAATGTCTGTCTCTATGTTCATGCGCTCACTGAGAATGGCTGCATGATGGTCGCCCATGGTGCCGGAGACCAGGATGGCATCTCCTTTTTCTGCCTGACCGGCCCGTATTTCTGTGCCTGCAGGTACAAAGCCGACACCGGCGGTATTGATATAGAGACCGCCGTGTCCTTCGATGACCTTTGTGTCACCGGCAACCACCTGTATGCCAGCCTCCCTGGCAGTCTTTGCCATGGAACGGATCACACGCTTCAGCAACGCGATGGACAGGCCTTCCTCCAGAATTGCTCCGCAGGTAATGTATTCTGGAACCGCCCCACGCATCAGAAGGTCATTGACTGTTCCGCACACACATAGCCTTCCGATATCGCCGCCCCGGAATTCTAACGGGGTCACCACAAAGCTGTCTGTAGTCAGGGCTATCCGGCCGGATCCGGGGATTACCGCAGCATCCTCCATGGCATTTAGTGTCTCATTATCAAATGCCTCTTCAAACACATCATGTATCAGTGTGCCGGTGGCCTGACCACCGCTGCCATGCGCCATCAGTATCACTTTCTCTGTATCTAACATCATTTATTATAACACTTTCTGTTCTGATAATATTCAAAATGGATGTCTTTCCTGCATTCTGTGATTGGTAAGCCAGCAAAAGCAGCTTCCCTCCGTCGATACCATACAGGCTCCCTGCGGCGTCATTGGAGTGCAGACCTTCCCGTACAGAGGACAATCCGTCGGCATGACCTGTCCGGTCAGGACCTTATCACACATACAGGCAGAGTTGGCTTTTCTGTCTTCTGTCAGGGACCTGCTTCCGAGGTCCAGATCATCATAAGCATGGCGCAGCACCACACCTGAACCATGCACAGCCCCAAGACCGCGCCAGATGGCATCATTTTTTCAAAATATCGATGAACCAGCTTCTGTGCCTTGGTGTTGCCCTCCCTTGTGACTACCTGTGGATATGCATTGACCACTGTGCCTTTCCCCCGGTTTTTGCACAGAAGATAAACCGCAATCAGGATTTCCTCTCCCCTGAAGCCGGAAACCACAAAGGGAATCCGGTATTTTTCAGCAAGAGGTGTATAAACATTCCATCCTGTGACTACGGACACATGGCCAGGTGCGAGGAAGGCATTGACCGGTGTATCATTCATACATAGCCTGTCAATCACCTCCGGCATGGTCTTGATGGCCGTAAGCAGTTTGACATTTTTGATTTTCTCCTGGACAATCTGGTCCACCAGAAGAGCATAAATCGGCGTGGTGGTTTCAAATCCGACAGCTGCAAAAACGAATCTGGTGGAGGGCTCTTTTTTCGCCATTTCCAATATATCCATCGGAGAGTAGACCATCTCTACTCTGGCGCCTTCGCCCCTTGCGGTTGAAAGGCTTTTCGATGTGCTTCCCGGCACCCGGATCAGATCTCCGAATGTAACAACACAGGTATCCGGTTCTCCGGCGATCTGAAGAAGTCTGTCCACATAGGAGGAAGGGGTCACACAGACCGGGCAGCCCGGTCCACTGATCAGCTGAATATGATCAGAAAGCATATCCGGTATTCCGTTTCTGGCAATTGCAGCTGTATGGGAACCGCAGACTTCCATGATCTGCATCTGCGGACCGTAGTAATCTGCCAGATATTCTTTGATCTGATTGATGTTCACTGCCTGATCTTCCTCTCCAGTTATTCCTGTTCATCCAGAAGCGCATTCAGCTCTCTGAGCTCGTCTATGTAGCTGGATGACAGCTTCTGCAGGATACAGCCGGCATGCACCAGTACATAATCTCCCGGGCTGATGCTTACGAAGCCACTTCTTGCTTTTACCTGGTTGCCGCTGAAATCCACAACGGCTTCCTTCTTCTTTTTGTCAACCCGTATGACTTTCCCGGGCATTGCAACGCACATAAGATCATTCCCCTTTGTAAAGATGTTCCGCTTTTGTTCTGTACCTGGCGGATTAAATGCTTTCCGCAGTTTTTATGGCAGCTGCCTTCCAGGAAGTCCTATACTTCCGGAGTATTCTTTACATTCTCCGCAGCTGCAGCTTCTTTTGCTTTTTTCGCTGCAAGCGCTTTTCTGGCAGCCTCTGCCTTCATCTTCTTCTTTTCTTCCTCGGCAGCAATGGCCTCCGGAGATTTCCTGAAAATGTCCCATGCCTTATGAGGTTCGGGCGGCTGATAGCCGGGTACCATAGACAGACATTTTACCGGACACTTTGTAACACAATATCCACACTGCACGCAGTCAAAACGATCTATCTGCCAGGTGTAATCCTTTTTGCTCACCTTCAGGGAACCGGATGGACAGGAACGCTCACACATTCCACAGGAGATGCATTTGTCAATTTCAATCTCTATATGCCCCGGCTCTTTTCCGGATAGTGGATCGGCTCAGCCGGATACAGATTTGTCACTGGCTTCCGAAACAGATTTTTCAGTGCTTCCGGAGCATATTCCAGTATTTTTGCCATTTCTCTGCCTCCTTACCGTTCCGTACAGCTGATACAGGGATCAATGGATACCACCAGAATCCCCACGTCTGCCAGTTCACAGTTCTTCAATGTCTCCACAAGACCGGCAAGATTTGCGAATGTTGGCGTGCGGATGCGCAGCCGGTTCAGGAATTTTGTCCCGACTCCCTTCACAAAGTAGATGGCTTCACCACGCGGCTGTTCAACCCGCATAAAATATTCACCCTCCGGATTTCCCTTCACGGGCACTCGCAGTGTTGTATCTGCCGGCATCCGGTCAAAGGCCTGACGGATAATGTCGATGGACTGGAAAATCTCACGTATCCGCACGTCAATTCTTGCATAGCAGTCACCATCGTGGCTGATGACCGGTTCCATGTCTATCTTATCGTATCCGGCGTAGCCGGTCATACGCATATCTGCTGCGAGACCGGACGCCCTTGCAAACGGGCCGGCGCAGCCAAGCGCAATGACCTGCTCCTTTGTCAGAACGCCCACCCCTTTGGTGCGGGACTGAACGGAATAGTCATCGAGAAAGGTTTTCTGTAAAACCTTCAGTTCCTTTTCGATATCTGCAAGGGTATCAAGAATGGCTCTTTTCTGTTCATCTGAGATATCCCGCAGGACACCGCCGATGGTGTTAACAGAGAAGATGATTCTGCCGCCTGTGGTAAGCTCCAGCATGTCCAGAACCTTCTCACGGATTCTCCAGCACTGATAGAACAGATTCTCATATCCGAAAGAATCCGCCTGCAAACCTGCCCAGAGCAGATGGCTGTGCATTCTTCCAAGCTCTGCCCAGACCACGCGGAGCATTTTTGCCCGGTCCGGAACATCCACGTTCATGACGTGTTCTACTGCCTCTGCGTACCCAAGTCCATGGCCAAAGGAACAGATACCGCAGGTGCGCTCGGCAATGTATAGAAGCTGGTTAAAGTCCTTCTTTGTGACAAGTCCCTCCAGCCCCCGGTGGATAAATCCTATATTTGGAATGGCTTCTACAACCTTTTCATCTTCGATTACCAGATCCAGATGGATTGGCTCCGGAAGAACAGGATGCTGAGGGCCAAATGGAATGACACTTCTCTTCGCCATTTATTTATCCTCCTTCGGAAGCATTGGAGTTTTCTCCTGAATCCGATAAAATTTTCCGTGATAATCGTTACTGATCATATTGATGTGCACACCGAACATCTCGGAAATCTCATTCTCATAATATACAGCAGCCGGAATGATTTCCGTAATGCTTGGAAGCTCCTCGTTTCTGTCAACCACGAGCTTCAGTGTATGGTAATCCAGAGTATGGTCATCTGCAAAGGAATAATACACCTCATATCTGCCATTGATCCAGGTGTTGCCAATCTGGGACAGGCGATAACCGTTCTTCTTCATCTGCATAACTTCCGCAAGCAGTCTGTCCTTGGGAATCTCGCGGATATCCATCGTACTTTTTCTTACTGTCATTGCTTCTGCCCCTCTTCCTTTTCGGAATCGTCTGGAACGATAATGCCCTGCTCGTATTGCTGCTGTCTGTGCTGCTCTGCTTCAATCGCCCTGGAATCCTTGCTGCTCAGTACCGTCTTTGATGCTTTTTCTTGTGCTGCCCTTCGACTTGCTTTGGACTTTTTCACGGCTTCATTCATGATGGCTCTCTTCTCCAGGGCTTCAGTTGGAATGATTCTTTCATCTGCCTTTCCGCTGATGTGGGATTCCAGTACCATTGATCCTTCTATTTCAGCTTTTTCCTCTGCATGGGATGCCTCCCACTCTGCCAGTTTACCTGCTTTTCTTGCCCTCTCGTAGGAATCATGCTCATCAGATTTCTTCTGGAACAGATTTACAGCCTGTATGATACCATCAATGATCGATTGCGGTCTGGCTGCACATCCCGGTACATAGATGTCCACCGGTATCACTGTGTCTGCCCCGCCTCGTATATTGTAGCAGTCTTTGAATACACCGCCCGTACATGCACAGATGCCGACGGCGACAACGACTTTGGGTCTGGGCATCTGCTCATACAGCTGACGTACTACTGGCGCATTCTGGGAATTAATGCCGCCGGTGATCAGAAAAATATCTGCCTGCATCGGATCACCTGTATTGATCACACCGAACCGCTCTGCATCATATACCGGTGTCAGGGCAGCCAGCACCTCAATGTCGCAGCCATTGCAGCTGGAACCATCATAATGGAGCAGCCAGGGTGATTTCTTTACTCTTCCCACTTTGATCAGCTCCTTTCTTAAACAACCAGCATCAGAATCAGCAGATTTACACCTGCTGACAGCAGGGTCGTAATCCATGTCATCTTCAGCATCAGTTCCCATTTCATTCGGGCACAGGTATTGGAAATGAGAATCTCCAGAAAATACACAGCCAGAATTACAGCAACAGCCCCGGGGATGCTCCATGGATTGCTGTTAATGATGAACAGCCCAACAACCCCCAGAAGAAACACCATCTCATACCACTCTGTAATCTGGAAGACTGCCAGGTTCCTTGCTCCCATCTCTGTGGTAAGTCCCTTGACCAGTTCCTGATGTGCATGATGAGAGGTACTGGTATCGAAGGGGGCTTTCCGGAGCTTGATCGTAAGGATGAAGACAAAAGCAAAGAAAAAGCCCGGAAGATACAGGATGTCAGAATATTTCGTCTGTATGATGGCAGAGACAGTAAAAGTATGCTCGGCAACATAAAATCCGACACAGGTGAGCAGGACTGCCGGTTCATAGGTCATCATCTGAATCAGCTCCCGGTTTGCACCAATGGTTCCTGCAGGACTGTTCGTGACAACAGCTGCAAAATAGAGGAAAGTTGCCGCAGTGCTCAGAACGAAGAAGCACATCAGCAGATCGCTTCCGAAAAAGAACATTGCACCGGTAAACATCATCAGGATCATGTAAGTGATCAGCAGAAATCCCTGGGAATCAGTCACGGCAATATTCTGCTTATTCAGAAGCTTCTGAACATCATAGAAAGGTTGCAGCAGCGGAGGGCCGACTCTGCGCTGCATTCTGGCACTGATCTTCCGGTCAACGCCGTCCAGCAGGCCTCCGATCAGGGGCGCGAGAACTATGTAGCAGGCGGCAAAAAGAATCTGCAGGCTCAGTTTACTCATCATGCAGCACCTCCCACAATCATACATAACATAACAATCAGTACAGCGGTAGAAAACAGCTGACAGGGAACCATCAGCTTCCGCTGTCCGATTGTATGTGCAAAGTAATAATTGCTCATATAGAGTCTCTTTGCATTGCCATAGGAATCTGTAAACTGGTGGTTATTTACATTAATGCCATTCATATAGGAAAGCTTATGGTTGGTTGCATTTTTGCCGGTGATCCGGAAAGCAATGAATGGTACTGCAAAGATCAGGACAATCACAAGGATCAGCGTAAACAGAAGCCCAATCGGAAGAACGTCCTTGTAGCTGCCATATTCCTCCACAACCAGCGGATCAACAAAGGAACCTGTCAGCAGCGGGAACAGTATACAGAGTGCCACCATCAGGAAGGCGTGAATCGTCATGGAAATCTTCTCCGAATTCTTTGTAGTCACGTCCATGATCTGAGGGCTGCTGGTATGCATGATGAGCTTGCCCATCCACTTGGTCCAGTAAAAGGAGGTGGTGGCGGAGCCAAAGATAATAAAAAATACAAGCAAAACCTGTCCGCCGTCAACAGATGCCTTCAGTGCCGACCATTTGCTGACCAGCATGCCAAAGGGCGCAAGAAACATGCCTGCAATACCGATGAACTGCAGTGATGCCAGATAGGGAAGTCTGTAAAGCAGACCATGAAACTGCTCGACATCTCTTGTATGGATCGCATTCTCAGTAGCACCAACATCCTGGAACATAAGGGATTTGCTGATGGAATGGAAAATCATCAGGAAGATGCCGGCCCAAAGGGTTTCAGCACGGCCGACTCCGGCGCAGGCGACCATCAGACCCAGATTTGATATGGTGGAAAAGGCGAGTATTTTCTTCGCATCTGTCTGGGCAATTGCCATAACAGACGCAGTAAAAAAAGTGAACCCACCTACGAGCGCGATCATATTTCCGGTTGTCGTGCCGCTCATTGCAGGTGCCAGCCGGAATAATATATAAATACCCGCTTTGACCATGGTGGCACTGTGCAGCAGGGCGGAGGAAGGCGTCGGCGCTACCATGGCGCCCATCAGCCAGGTTGAAAAGGGCATCTGCGCCGCCTTGGTCAATGCGGCAAATGCCATAAAAGCGATCGGTATGACTGCGTAAACAATGCCGGCTGTTCCATTCTGAATCATTCCATGGAAGGACATGTCGCCTGACTGGCTTCCGTAATATACGATGCCGATTGCCAGAAGTGTCCCTCCGAGCAGATTCATCCAGAGAGCCCTGAATGAATTGGTTACGGCTTCCGGTGTCCTGGTATACCCAATCAGAAGGAAGGAACAGACAGAAGTGATTTCCCAGAACAGGTCGATCCAGATCAGGCTGTCTGACAGGACAAAACCATACATAGCGCCCAGGAAAAGGAAAATGACCATAAAAAAGTAATTTCTCCGGTCAAGGACCTCTGTGTGGTGATGCTGATATCCATGCATATATCCGATGGCGTAGATCACAATCAGACCACCGATCAGACCGATGATTATGCACATGAGAATTGTCAGATGATCGATATAGATATGGCTGATTGTCCGCATCGGCTGCGTCAGCTCTGTATACGCAATCATCAGCGTCGGGACAATCGATAACGGAGCAATCCAGAATTTGCGGTATTTGCAACACAAAATGGTGACGATAGCCATGAGCGCAAGCTCACCGGCAAGTATGCATCTGTCGGCCAATTCAGTCTCATAGTACATTTCCAACGGTTGTGCGCCACCTGCAAACCAGAGAATTACCAGTAGTGCTGTCGCTGCCATCATCACCAGCACGCTGATTGACGCGATGATCCTGCGCACCGGGTTTACACGGATGAAATAAGCGACTGCACCGATGATCATTGGGAAAATGATCAGAAATGGCACAAGTATCCCAATTATTTCTTTGTGCATGATAGATCTCCTCTCACCTTATCCGCCGTGGGCGAAATGACTATTTTGAATATGCAGGATCTGCCCCCTCTTATGTATGCAAAATACTGACATTCAAAACAAGATCATTATATAATGAAGAATGCACAAAAAACATGGATTTTT
>JBJEMO010000229.1:0-4991 GCA_051879715.1 Bilifractor sp. | reverse complement strand
GCCTGCAAACATCACATTTTCTCATGATATCCAGCATTTCCTGTTTGTTTTTTATTTCTCTGTCGCTTCTTCTCATAGTTCGCACCTTCTTAGTCAAGCACCCTACCGTCTCTTGAAATCGTGACGACCTGCCACGGGATGAACTTACCGCTGGCTTTCAGGGCGTTCTCCGCGTCTCTCTGCAGACCACTGCAGCACGGAACTTCCATGCGCATGATGGTTACGCTCTTGATGTCGTTGTTTTTGATGATGTCCGTTAGTTTCTCCGTGTAGTCGATATCATCCAGCTTTGGGCAGCCGATGATGGTGACTTTGCCCTTCATGAATTCCTCATGCATGTTGGCGTAGGCGTATGCCGTGCAGTCTGCTGCAATCAGGAGCCTGGCTCCATCAAAGAACGGCGCCTGGGTCGGAACCAGCTTGATCTGACATGGCCACTGTGCAAGTCTTGAGATCGGCTTGACATTTGTCTGTGTCTGTTCCGATGGATTCTCTTCTTTTGCTTTATCAAACTGCATCAGTCTTGATCCCGGACAACCGCCCGCATGTAAATCGTGTCCCATTTTTTCCTCCATGTTTTTTCTCTGACTTTCCTTAACTGCCGCCTCATCGTATTCCGGCGCTTCCCGTTCCTCAAATGTGATTGCTCCCGTTGGACACGCCGGCAGGCAGTCGCCGAATCCGTCGCAGAAGTTTTCTCTCACGAGCTTTGCCTTGCCGTCTACCATATCAATGGCACCTTCATGACAGGCCTCTGCGCAAAGGCCGCAGCCGTTGCATTTTTCTTCATCTATGCGGATTATCTTTCTGATCATTGTTATTCCTCCTTGTATATTATCTCTGGTTTTGCTTTCTCTTGTCTTTCTGAGGTAAGTATAATATAATGAGAGCAGCAATTACGTTGCCTGAACCACGAAATTGATCTTTTTTGAAATAATGAAGTATAACGATCTGAACATAATAAAAAGATCCGCATTGTTTACGGATCTCACAGAAGAAGAACTGCAGGATGCTCTCCGCGCGCTGAATATAAGGCAAAAGCAGTATCAAAAGGATGAGCTGCTCCTAATGGCGGGTGATGTCACGAATGACCTTGGATTGATCCTTTCCGGGAGCGCGACGATCGAAAGCAACGATGTCTGGGGAAACAGAACCATCATCAGTCTTATTGCTGCCGGCGAATACTATGCAGAGGTCTTTGCAATCATGCCGGAGGAGCCCTCCTATGTGGATGTGCGCGCCAATGAGCAGACAACTGTCGCGCTGTTTAATATGTCCCGTTTGCAGGGGCTGAAGAATACCGCCCCATCCTGGCTGATCAAACTGCTTGGAAATCTTATGTTTATTTCTATGCATAAGAATATGATACTGTCCCAGCGCAGTTTCCATACATCTCCGAAATCCGCCCGCGGCAGAGTCTGTGCTTACCTGAACAGTATTGCCACGAAAACGCACCGGACTGAGTTTGACATTCCCTTTGACCGTCAGCATATGGCGGACTATCTGAATCTTGACCGGACAGCACTTTCCAAAGAGCTTTGCCGTATGCGTGATGACGGGCTCATAACCTTTCGCAAAAACCACTTTAAGATTCTCAACCCTGAAGGATTTGACTCCATTCCGTAAAACAACAGACGCGTCTGTCATTTTTGTCTGTCCTCCTTGCTACCCTACGATCATGTTAAGAATCTCTTTGGTGAATGTGATGATGATGCCTCCGGCCAGAGTCAGGAAACCGTTGGTATTGGTATTGCTATTGCAACCACGACGGCAGCTATTATTAAGATTCCTTTTTCATTACTCATATCATTTACCTATGCCTAATTGAATATCTTTTTGTCCATTCCATATCATCGTACCCGCCCCACGTACTCATGCGGCAGCCATGGCATAAATCTGTTGCCATTTCCAGAACAACATCTGACAACTCAAGGTTTTGCTTCCACTTATCTTCAATTGCATCGTATCCATGTAATGCTCCCATAATGTTACCTGTTACTGCCCCAGTAGAATCGCTGTCTCCGTTATGATTGACTGCTACCGTAATTGCCTTTGAAAAATCATCTATATACCGCAGGCTGCAGTATAAAGCGATGGCAAGCGTTTCCTCTGCGACCCACCCTTCTCCGAGCAGGTGAATGTTCGTAAGATCATCGCAAGTGTTTTCTGCCAGATCGACAGCCAGATCAACGATGTCTATCAACTCCTCGATGTGTTTATCTCCGGCAAACAGTTTTTTAACTTCTGCTTTTGCATCCTCAATAGCCGCTGGGAGTGAGCTGTTTTCATCATGTACCAGCAGGCTGATAACATGGACCAACATGGCCGCCGGCATATATCCAAGCGAATGTCCGTGTGTGAGCGCAGCAATCTTTGCACCTTCCTCATCCAGTTTTTTCATGTTCTTAAACCTGTAACGCATGCCCAGAGGAGCCACTCGCATGATTCCACCGCAGCCCTTGCTGTTATTTAGAGGTTCGTCTATTGTTCCCATTCCTGATTGTATTGCATCAAGACACGTTATCCCCGGAGCACGGCTTGCAAACATTTCTGGAACCTCCATGAGCCAGGACTTGTTGTGGTCTTCAGTCGTTCTGTACTCTTCATATGACTGGTGTTGCGTCTGATACCATTCTTCATAGAAATAGCTCATATACATGGATGGTGGCCCACCAATCCCTCTGAGGATTCCTCTTGTTTCAGCAAAGAGGATTCCATTTGCAGTAAAAAGGCTCATCTGCGTATCGTCAGAAATCAGTGCTTTTCCAGTATGTGGATCTAATTTGTATTCCTGAATTCCATCGTTTCCATAGGCGCTGAATATTTCTTCTTCCCAATCAAATTCGACTGCATATCCCAAAGCATCACCTACTGCACCGCCGAATAGTGATCCTTTGATCTTGTCTAAATACTTCTCTTTGTCTTTAGTCACTTTTATATAGTTTTCATATTCCCTGTTATTATCTCTGTCCATCATGATATCGCCTCCTTCTCTCAATCTGTTATTATTCTAACCTTTAAGTGTGCAATCATGGTCACCTGCAAAGTTACCACCGTTCTTATCTCTTTTTCCTTGTGGCCATATCATATCATTGCTTTTAAACCAAAACGTCCCCTCACAGGGGACGCACAGCTATGTGTTGTGATTCTACTATTCATCTGACTTATCCATAATCGGAAACACTTCTTCATGAAGGCCATATGATTCCAACAATTCATTAATATCTTTGAAGTTCAGCATTCTGCTGTCAAAGCAGTATCTCATAATCAGATCGAAGTTATCGCAGTCTGTAAGTGCATACCCTGCTTTCATCAGCAGTTCGCGAGTTGTTCTTGAACTCAACTGCAGAGCAACGGCCATCGCAAGAATCGTCTTTTTCTTTGGAATATAGTTTTGCTTTTGCTTGATCTTATTGAATGTCTGTTTGTACAGATTGGCCGACTTGTATACCTCAGGATCTGTCATACCGCTTTCCTGAATCAATCGGACCAACATCTCTCTGAAGGACTCCCCTTTGAGGTTTGTAATATCATATGACTGGGTCTTTGCATTCGGCTCTTTCAGTTTCTTATCGAAATCCTTTTTCAGATCATACCAGTCATCCTGATCAAAACGGCCGCGTAATTTTCTGGAACTGTATCTGTTGTTGGTTAATTCTTTATGGGAATATGAATCATCGATCAATGTCTCGATATCCCCAAACAATCTTATGCCATCTCGTATTCCGTCTTTCCCAAAAAACACCAAATATACATCTATGTTGTTATCGGTCAGAAAATCGAGTATTGCCTGTACTGCAATCTTGATTGCATCAAATCTCGGATATCTGTAGCTTCCGGTTGAAAGAAGCGGGAATGCAACAGACCTGCATTTGTTCTTCTCTGCCAGAATTAAAGCTTCCATATACGCGCTATAGAGGAAATCCGCTTCTCCGTTATCTCCGCCAAGCCACTGAGGGCATACCGTATGTATTATTTTCTTAGCAGGCAAGGCATAGCCCTCTGTTATAACCGCTTTGCCCATCTCACACCCATTTGGATATTTGAGTCTCAGTTCTCCTTCGAGCTGAATTTCGCCAGCCGCCATATAAATGGATCTGCTCGCTCCACTGCCCTGCTCGAGCAATTTGTTTGCTGGAAGGACTACTGCATCCACATCCATCTTTGTAATATCATTTCTTACAAATCGTAACGGCATGTCTATACCTCCTCGCATAAAGCTAAAAGCTCTATAGCTTTGTTTGCAATTATACAATAACAAAGAACACTATCATTATGGTCGCTCGATAAGTGACCTCCATCCCAAGTTATTATACCTCATGTCTTTCGCTACTGTCATGTATCGGCAGCATTGCTGCTGCCATTCAAGATTGATCATTTTGTTTCTGTTTTCCACGGATGTTTTCTTCCTTTTTTCTGCAGTGTAAATGAAAAAGGCGCGATCCACAATTATGCGAACCGCGCCGATACGGATATGAGCTGGAACCGTTGGTATTACTGGGTTTTCGTTGAAATTACAAAGCTCCGGGGATTTCTCCTCGGAGCTTTATTCTTGGCTAGGGTAGCAGGATTCGAACCTGCGCATGACGGAATCAGAATCCGTTGCCTTACCGCTTGGCGATACCCCATCGCCTAAAAAATATGGGGTGGATAGTGGGATTCGAACCCACGCATAACGGAGCCACAACCCGCTGTCTTAACCACTTGACTATACCCACCACATTTATGGAGGCGACACCCGGATTTGAACCGGGGAATAAAGGTTTTGCAGACCTCTGCCTTACCACTTGGCTATGTCGCCGCAAGTTTATTGTCAAATGGCCGCAGGTTATTGCGGCCACCTGACGATATTGAATTGGCGATCCGGATCAGGCTCGAACTGACGACCTCCAGCGTGACAGGCTGGCATTCTAACCAACTGAACTACCGGACCGTATGGTGGGAGTTACAGGGCTCGAACCTGTGACCCCCTGCTTGTAAGGCAGGTGCTC
>JBJEMO010000228.1:0-33097 GCA_051879715.1 Bilifractor sp. | reverse complement strand
AGTTCCAAAATCCCAGACATTCGTATATCCGGTATCAGATCGGCCGCTTTCTGCGCTATTTATACTGCCCGCCATCTTATCGTAAGTATTTGTTTCCTGCCCGGCATAGCCAACCAGATGTGCTTGATCTGAGGACGGAAAATGCACATTATCTGCATCCTCCTTCAAGGTTCCATCGAAAAGCAGGAGCCCCCCAAGAGCGTTTGTGGATACGGGCATGACATATTCTTCTGGGTTGGCATTATTTCCCATTTCCATGTTCATGAGATACTTGACAGCGTTTGTTACCATATTCGTATCTTCATGCACTTCCTGCTTGCCCGTATTCACATCTGTTAATACAATTTTTGTTTTACCCTTAATCATGCTGCATCCTCCACATAATCAATCTTTATGTTGTGGAAAAATCCGTCCTTCGTGAGCCACACCCTAAACTGAATCGTTCCCTTTACAATCATTCTTGCCCAGCCTTCAGCAGTGACCCGCTCCAGCCAGTTTCGTGTGCATCCGTCCCCCGCTTCTGTGACCTCTGCCCAGCCATCGGATGTATTTTTCTTCCACGTCTTTCCACCATCAAAGGACACATTCCACAGGGAGCTGTTGTCGCTCTGAATACAGATGTCCTCAACCGCTTTTTTCAGTATCCGATTTTTTAAGGTTATCAGCTGCGGCACAATCGGTGTAGCCGTGATCCTCGCCCTCAACACCGGCAGCTCACCAGTACTATCATGCCAGTACAAGAGCTTTGGGCTGTTCAGTCCGATCAGTAATGCCCCATTTGGCATTTCTTCCACGCCATGCTCTTTGAACAGATCTGCTGACGCCTCTGCACCATCGATCTTGCTCAGAGCTCCATCTGCGACAGTGTACAGGTCTCCTGCTCCATCCTGTATCAGATACCCTCGCGCATACGGTTCCGGCACTTCAAGATTTACCCCTGCATGAATGGTCCAGGCCGTCCCGTTTGCATCATCTGGAACAAGCTCCATGGTCTGCACAGAATTTTTGTAAGTACCGATGCCTAAAGTATAATTGTTATCCCCGCATACAAGCTGCGAAGATCCCATGTACCCTGCATTAGTGGGTGTTTGAATGATATTCAAAAGCATTCTGCCGTCGCTGATCAGAAACAATTCCCACACAAGCCGGTACTGATCATCTGCATTATTATAGGCTGTGTACCCCTCGAATCTGAATTTAACAAAATTGTAGTACCCATCCCAAAGAGTACCATCCTGGCGCCACAGATAATACATCTGCCCGTCTCGTCTGCAGATCTGAAGCTGCTCAGCATTCGCATTCAGCCCGATGAAACTGTTACTGCTGATATAGACCGGATTGCAGGCGCTGCCATTAAATTTGAACCATGATGCCCCCGCAAGGCTGTTTGTATTATCATCCTGCCTCGATGAAACGGCAGCGCTCATTCCTTCGGTTGTATTAAGCAATGAGCTGAGCCCATGAAAATCAGCCATCTTTTTCCACCTCTATTTCTGATATTTCTGAAAAGATTGCGGTGTTGATTGCAAGTGCAGCCATTCTTCCGGAATCGATAGCCTGCTCCTCGCTGCCTACGGTATAGTTCGTAATCAGTTTCATTTCTGCATCCGTCCGGCTCACATAATCGCTGTCATAGCTCTCAAAATCGCTTGTAGCAACATAGGTCCAGTCGGATGCGCTTGAGGTATAAATCTGAATATCCGTGACTGTTGCGGATCCCAGCAGTGTAGCTTTTACCATGATTGATCCGGCTAATTTTTCTGCATATGCCGCGGCCTTAATACTGGCAAGTGTTGCCTCATTCATCCCCGGCAGCTTTATTGTATAATCCGGTTCCTCCCAGCCATTGGAGTACGTCCACCACGTGGCACCGCTGTCAAAGGATACCAGATAGGCAACATCATCTCCGCTGTGCAAGGATGTAATTTTCTCCACGCGGCTTGTCTGGCAGTCTGCTGTTGTCAGGGTTCCTGTTGTCACTCCATCCGCTAATTTCCATACCCTGTTTTCCGAGATAATACCATCTTTGCCAACTTGATTATCAGTATAAGGCACATCAAAGCGAAACAACGATTTGACTGCATTGACCTTATCTGTGAATTTATTTATGGTTGTTTCATAAAAATCAAGGGCAATAATATTATCTTGAAGAGCCTGCCTGATAATTCCCGGGAATCTGAATTCCACGGAATCGGTAAAGGAACCGAGAACACATGAGAATTCAATAGGCTCAAAATCTTCATAGATCTGTATTGTGCCGTCCCATGCAGAATCACCAGCAAGCCCGCAACCAGCTATATACGCATGGCAATTATTGGCGTCGATATCAACGGAACACCCCTCGCAGGAAAGATAAACTTCAAAAGTACCGCGCTGATTTGAAGAGGCCCAAAAGGCCCATAACAGATGCAAAAGATGTGTTCCGTCAAGGAACCAATCAGCCGGGTAATACGACTCAATTTCTTCTCCGTTACTGTAGTACGTGACTAGAATTCTTCCATCATGCTCAGTCCAGATACCTTCTTCACTATCATCTGGATTTGAGTCAATTTCAGTAGTGTTAACTAGAAATTTCACCTCAGAATGGAAATCAACATGCGTTTCTTTTCCTGTCGCGTAATTGAAACGGATAATGGCCGCTTTCTCCCCATCTCCTATGTGAATTGCTTCTGCGTTTACATAATCATAGTAATGCATCCCGTCATCCGTTGATGACCGGATTGCGGAATCAAGGCGCTTGTCTACGTCTGTTGTGACCTGTGATGCGGGATCCGTACCTTTCAGACTTAAGGACATTGCATTATTGACAGTAATGGTCTGTTTTGTGATTACAGACAGCTTATCTGCTACAGCCTGTCCACCGGTGAAGGAGAGAACGTCTCCCACGGTTAAGGCAGGATCACAGGGACAGGTCAGATCAAATGGTGTATAGGTCAGCTCTGTGAGGGTATTCAGAATACTTGTGTAAATACTGCGCCGAATATCTTCTGACGGAAATTGGATAAATGGGTTTTCTCCAAGGTCATATCCAAGGCCGCTTTCTCCGGTTGAGGTGTATTCTTCTTTTCCCACTCCCGCCAGTGTAGCCGTAAGACTCGTGTAATTGATCTCGTAATCGCAGGGTGTAAATTTATACCGCCAATCCTGTCCGATTGTTCGTACCGGAGTCATGCTGTATTGCTTAATGTACAGCAGTCCATCAGCATCAACGATTGCATACCCGCAGAGGAATGTGGCAACAAATCCGATCAGATCCCTGTAAGTTTTAATCTCTACCGCTTCATCAGCATAGGTCTCGATGCCTCCGTTCGGCATTGCTTCAATCTCAGATTGACTGCTGCCTAAGCCCACTCCACAGATATTGCAGGCTGTCTGTAGTAAAGCAAAAGGCTTGCCCGTTAACTGCGCGCCACATGGTCTGTTGAACCGGATCATGTTGTCGTAGGCGTGCAAGGTGATAATCTCAAGACTTCTTTCCGGAGGCTCTGTAATATTAAACTCTCCAAGGGGAATTTCTTCCCATTCAGATCCAACCAGCAGCCTGTAAATGAGATTCACGGTACCGCCGTATAGCACATAACGATCTACATCAAGATAGATCCCCATGGAAAGCTCAGCAGCACAAGTTGAACCGATCTCAAATTCAGAATCACTCGCAATCTCGCGGGTTATTTTTGTTGAGCCCGAGACAAGATCCTTCTCTGTGAAATCGTATTGGAGCCCTCTTGAGGTTGTAATCGTACCGCGCCACCCGCTTGTGACGGCCTTGCCCATTATGGTTTTTATATAATCCTGCGATACCTTATACATTACATCTCCACAACGTTGATAGAATAATCGGTATACAATCCGCCCTCACTTGCATACCTGGACAAATCAAACTGTGCATAGCTTGATTTACCGGCATATCCGGATAGCGTTTTTATCCCATTATCGTAATACGTAAAAGTAAATTCTTTGCCCTGCATGAGATTCTGCATATACTCCACTGCAGCGGCTGTTATTGATTTGTACGTCAGCTCAATCTTACGTACATCCCGGCGGATCCAGGTGATATGCATCTTTCCGTCTTCAGTCCGGCCCGTGTCCGAGCTTGTAACATTGTCATGGCTGATTTTTACATCATCTGCAAGGGGTACATAAATGGGCGATCCGTTGACCGCCCAATACCCATTTTTACATAATTTTGCTGGTGTAGCTGTTGCCATATCTTATACCCTTATCGGACTTTTGCCCGTCCGTGTAATTGCACGATTGTTCTCATTGACTACCGCCTGAAAAACTGCTTTTCCATCAATCATGATCTGAATGGTCTGATCACTGCTGTTTCCATTTGTGCCGCCTCTGCCAGATAGCAGCTCAATGAGACTTTGCAGGCCTGTGCGAATATCATTGATTGCCGCGGAGTCTGCAGACTCTGCTCCATATTCCGCTGATGCTACCGCCACTTTTGCCGGAACCACAGTTCCTGCAGCGATCTGCGGAACTGCAAGAGATCCAATATTCGCAAGAGTCTGAGAAATTCCGGTAAAAATGTTTGCCAGAACACTTAACTGCGACACGACGCCATCCATGCCGGATACTGTGCCATTCATTGCAACGCTTCCGGATCCCTGCAGCCGGTCAGTCATTCCCTGGGCAAGGGAATCCGTCTGGCGCAGCAGCGACCGTTCTCCGTTTTGAAGGCCCTCTACGAGACCAAGGTCCAGGAACTGTCCGATCTCCGCCCACTCTTTTGACGGCGAATGAATCCGGAATGCAGATCTCAATCGACTACTCAGCGCGCTTGCCGCGGAGCTTACCCAACTTGAAACAGCGCTCCAAGCGGATTGTAATCCACTTAAAAGGCCACTTACCAGGTTTCCGCCAGCGCTGCTCCACGAGCTGATCTGCCCGCGTATACTGCTAAGCATGCTTCCCAAATACGACCGCAGGCTTGACAGCATAGAGCTCCATGCGGAGGCCATATTGGACCGCATCGTATTCCATCCATTTGACATTGCAGACCGCATATTGTTCAGGCTTGTCTGTGTATTACTTCTGATATTGTTCCATGTGGTCTGTAATACTGTCCTGATATTGTTCCATGTGGTCTGGGTGATACTTCTTACCGTATTCCAAGTGGTTTGTAAAAACGTCTTAATATTGGTGAAGATAGTCGTTGCTGTCGTTTTTACTGTGGTCCACGTAGTCTGCAGGAACGTTTTTATTGAATTCCAGACCGTCGTAACGGTTGTTCTAATATTTGTCCACGTGGTCTGCAGGAATGTCTGTATTCCAGTAAAAATTGTTGTTGCATTGGCTTTCAGGGTATTCCAAGTTGCACTGAGATTGGATTTTATCGCGTTCCATACGGACGCTGCTACGGATTGTATCCCTGACCAGATTCCAGACAGCGTACTGTAGATACCGGTCCACACGCTTGACGTTACCGAACTGATAGCATTCCAAGCCGTAGATATAGCAGTACTGATACCCGCGAATACGTTCGAGGCCAAAGTCTTTATGCCATTCCATGCGGCAGATAGCGTATTTCCTATTTCGCTCCAGGCCGCGGATAATGTACTGATTACGCTCCCCCAATTCATGCCCCGGAATATAGCAAGAAGGCCCTCCACAATTCCTGTAGCCAGACCAGTAATGGATTGTGCTGCCGCTTTTAATCCGTTGATAAATCCGAGGATCGTATTCTCTCCGATATCAGCCATCACTGTTGATGGTGATGCGATGCCCAAAAAGTCTTTTATGGAACCAATGAATCCGGTAAATGCGTCCTTAACCAGGCCCCACAATCCGGATCCGCCCTCTCCAAAATAAGAGCTCCATCCCTGCTTAAAGCCTTCCCACATATTACTGGGAACGTCTGCAAAATCCTGCTGTGCTTTCGCCTGAGCTTCCTGCAGAGACATATGGGAACCCGTTACCGCGTCCAGTGCCTTTTGTCCACCTTTTGCATAGATCTTTGCTAAGTTGTCGCAGTATGTCTGTGTAGCTGAGTTCCTTTCTTCCGCCAAACTTTTATATTCCTGATTTGTCTTAACCAGAGACGATACGTCATAAGCGACTAAGACAGCATCTCCTACCGCCAGTGCGGCCGTACCGATGGCCGGCGCGGCGCTGCTAAAGGCACTGATTAGTTTGGTGAGCCCGGATTTAATAACCGGAATCGCTGAAGTAAGGACCCCAGCCATTTTGGATACTCCGGTCTTTACCAGGGTGATCATTTTTCCGAAGAAGCCACCGCTTCCCATGCCTATTGCAGCTTGTGCAGCTGGCGCACCTGCTGCCGCGCCGCCGCTGATCACACTGGATAATGCGCTGGCAATTATCTGCTTTAAAGCAGCCTGAGCAAGCCAGGCAGAAAATAGTTTTACACCGAAAGTAGCAAGGAACTTGAGTGAGCCATAAAAAAGCATAGCTCCAAGAGTAGCCCAGCCACCTTTCGTAGAGAAAATACCTCTCAGCATTCCGCCAAGAGCTTCAACAATGACTTTCCCGATGGTAAGGAATACCCCCGGCCAGTCAATACCGCTCAAGGCATTGCCAATGCCTCTTCCGAGAGCAACCCAATCGACTTCATCGATTACGGTATTCAAGGTTTGCAATACATTTTTAAACAGTTCGCCAATGACCTGTCCCATGTGCTCCCAGTCAATACCTGTAATCATTCCGTTGATCGCTGTCACAATGCGGTTAGCCAGGTCTTCCCAGTTCACTGCTTCAACAAAGCCGCTGATAAGATCGAAGATTCCGTTGACTACTCCTGAAATAACACCCGCAAAGTCTTTGGGATCAATACCAGCAATTGCATTGTAGAACCAGGCGCCAATATCATGCCCCAGGCCTTTCCAGTCAGCACTATTAACAACCTGATTGATATAGCTGACAAAGCCGCCAATCAATCTGCCTACCTGCCGGCCATTTTCCTCCCATACATTGACCAGATCCCCATTGTTATTGAGAGCCATGCCATGAATAAGAGTATTAAGCCCTCTTGACAGATTACGGGCCGCACCTTTCCAATCAATCGTGTCATTGAATCCTTCCAGTGTTCGATTGATATCATTTACACCCGCGATAATGGCCTTTGCCGCATTTGTAAGATCAATATCACGAAGAATACCATTTACTACGGTCGCAATGCCCTGGCCCAATTGATAGCAGGTGGAATAAATCGTTTTAAAGAAAGAACGTATGGCAGATATAATGCCATTGACACCTGTCGAAATAACTTTTGCGAGCTTGTCAAAGTCAAAATTTTCAACAAAGGCATTCCATAATTCTCCAGCCCATCTGCCGAATTGTGCCCAATTGAAGTTTTCCAGAAATCCCAAGGCGAAGCTTAAAGCAGTGTTCAGTGCTTCTGCAATCGTCTTACCCAGCAGTTGCCCAAGTTCAAGGTCTTCGAACACCTTATTCAGCGCATTCGCGATTTTTTCCCCAAGAGCATAGGCCTGCTTCTGAATATCATCCCAAGGAATGTTGCGCAGGAAGTTTTTGAATTGCTCCTTCAGATCATCCGGATTCGGGACAGCCATTTCCTCCCAGGCAGGTTCGGAAAAGCCACCACCGCCTCCGCCGGCGCCCCCTCCGCCGCCTCCAGCGTCGGAACCATCATTTTTCGATTGGCGGGTGAGCTCATCATAGGAATATAATTCTGCATTGAATTTTTTCTGCGCTTTTGCCGCCTTTCCTGCGCTGCTTCCGGCAGAATCCAGGGATTTTGCGTAATCCCCTGTCTGCATTTTCGCCACTTTTATTGTTTTCTTTCCGGTGAACCATGCAAACAGCGAATTAATCGCTATAATCAACGTGTTTATCCAGCTCAGAATTTTGGTAACTATAGGTTCGATATAGGCCAGCAAATTTCCAAACAGGGACGCAATATTTGCAGCAACTGTGCCTCCCATGTTTTTAATATTTGACATAGCCTGATTAAACGACTGATTATACTGTGCAAACTTCTGCACTGCCCCCTGCAGATCTGAGAAAATATCACTCATGAACGTGCGCTTAATTCTCGTCAGCAGCATCGTTTTAAAACTTGTAAGCTGCCTTACAAGGGAATTAACCGGATTAGACGCGGACCCTGCTCCTGTAGCGAGACTCAAGAAACCGGCGGCAGCAGATTTGCACGCGCCCCCGATTTTGGAAAGTGATTTTCGCAGGCCATCAATAGCTGCTTTAAATGCCTGTACACTCACATTATTCAGCTGTCGAATAAATGCTTTGATAGAGGACGTAGCAGACTGAAATCCGGCATTGATTGCGCTCATATAATCCTGCGCTGTCAACGCATGCAGGTTCTGTGCAGCTACCTGCCCATTGACCTGTGCGCTTTCCAAGGCATCAGAGAGGTTATTCACCTGCTCTGCAGCAGATGCATATTCTGAAGAATCAGAACCAAGGCTGAACGCGGTTCCTGCATCCTTCATGGATTGCATCTTTGCCTTTATCTCATCTACTTTGTCTGAAGCTTCTGCCTCTTTCTCGATAAATGCATCCCAAGGCGCGCCAAAGTCTAAACCCGCATTAACAATTTCAGTCTCTTTTTGTCTCAGCTTGTCAAGCTCTGCCTCTGCTTTGGCCAATTCCTGCTCAAGCTGTACATAGGCCTCTGTAGGAGTCTGTACGGATCCCAGATCCGCAAGTTTCTGCTTCAGTGCATCCACCTTCTGCGAAATCGTCTGTAGATTGCTATTAAAGCGCATGACCTGCGCTTCATTTTTAAACCCAGAAGATGCAGTTACATTAAGTGAACGAATGCGGGCATCAAGAGTCTGTGCGGATCTTTCAATCTGTGCATAGGAGCTTGACTGCCTCGACGTAGATGCTTGTGTAGCGCTTGCCGCCGCCGCTTGTGCTGCTGCCGTTGACCTTGCACTTTGCGCTGTCTGATTATTGGCCTGCTGTGTTGTCTGTGCGGCCTGCTGTGCACTCTGTGCAGCAGATTCAGTTGCACTCTGTGTTTGCTGGGCTGCCTGAGACGTGGTTTGTGCAGTAGACTGGGCCTGAGATCCAAGCTGCTGTAGTGTCTTAATAACCGAATTAAGCCCTTCTGACAGGGTATCACTGATCGAATCCAGGGTTTTCTGGATCCCTTCCAGAGCAGCAATAAGCTTTGCAGATCCTTTTTCAAAACCGGAATTATCAAGCTCGGTATCAATTCTTATGGAGCCATCAGCTCCGGTTCCGTTTGCCATACAATCACCTCTTACTTATCTCTTAATCATCAAACATTTCATCCAGCGCATTAAATCCGGTCTTTGTGGTTTTCGGCTCATCCACCATACAGATTTCTCTATTGGCGTTCCAAAATTCCCGCTCAAATTTTTCAAGCTTTTTGCCCTTTGCGCGCTTCTGTCTCAGCGCGAGAATATATCCCCAGGTGCTATCGCTATCGACGGACTGAAAGTATCCAAGGAACGTCCACCAATGTAGATAAGGCAGTGCACGAACCTCACAGCCCGCTGCCTTATTGATAGCAGGGAATAAGATCTGTTCATCCTTTTCCCAATTGATAATGCGGGGACTTGCTTTTTTATTCTCTCCGTGCTGTCTGCACTCGATGAAATCATTCGCGGCTTTCAGTGCCTCTTCATAGTCCTCTTGAGGAATTTTGGGCAACTCATCCCGATACAATCGGCGCAAAATAATAAAGACCTTATCCCGGTCGGTAAGGTCTTTATCATTGTAGGCTTGCAGAATTACCAGAATGTTCCGGTAATCCGTTTCAATTTTATACTCGTGGTCTTTAACCTTAAGCTTTGTCGGTAGGCTCCCCAGCATCTGCGTTTACCTCTTCTTCCGCACCATCCAGATCATCTGTGTAAGCCTTTGTACGTGCCTTCATGTTATCCGTTTCTTCTTTTACAACCTGGGTAATGATATTTCCGATTGCATCGATAACAATCTCACAGAAAAATCTGCCCTGAACAGAAGAAAATGGATTGCGGTTTTTGAAGATATCCTGCGCCTCATCCATATCAAAAAGAAAATTCAGCTGCTTTTCCAGTTCTGCCTGTGCAGTACGGATTGCATTCCACTCTGCATCATCCTCTGCGGTCCCATCTGATTTGATGGAGATCGTCTTCAGGGGCTCTACAATCTCAGGAAGCGCCTTGATAACTTCCTCATACCGGTTCAGGATTGATAAATCCCCCGGACGGATGAATACATCACAAATCTTTCTTCCAAACTTGTTCTGAATTTCGTATTTGCGTGTGCCGTCGTCAACGGTAATAATATTCTGGGTGCTCATTTTATCATCCTCCATAAAAAAGACGCATACAGCTATGAACCATATGCGCCTGATAATCTATGCTGTTTTTATGCTATGTGTACGTATCAGCCGGACGCGCCGCTCGGTGTTGCTGCAGCAATCGTTACCGCACGTGTAGCCTTAGTGTATGTCACTGTTACCGTCTCCATCGGTCCGTAGGGATATACGGTGAACGGAATACCAACACCTGTGGTATCACCGCCAATAGAAGACGGAATAATTTTAGCCGCTCTCTTGTGCCCGGTACCAGTCATGGTGCCCGCGGTCTTGTCAACTTTGTCAAACATAACTTCAGCATAGAAGCCGGCGACATCCTCATCACCGGACAGTTCCTGCTCAGCGATGTCAGCAAGCTTAGAGTAAAGGACATCCCCCTCTTCTGCATAGTAGGGATCCACCTCTACAGAGGGCTCATATCCTGCAAAGTCAACCGTAGTCTCCCCCAGTACATTCTTGCTGGTATCGACATCCGGATTAAGATCCTTGGACAAATCATCGTTGTCTTTGCCCAACGGTGCCCACTTTTCGCCATCAAAAGAGGCGAAAAACATTTTATGATTACGCTCAAATCTAGGCATAACTTATTCCTTTCCGCGGTATCTGTACCGTACCGCTAACTGTATCTGGTATTTTGCGGTATTGCTCCCCACTGTGGCGGGGTACGCGGTAAGCGTAGGCAAAATACTTGTTATTGGCCCTTCTTCCATTTCAGGATAATTCCGGGCGTTGTTCTGTTCAATAATCCACGTCATAATGGATTGATACCAGGCCAAAACAGCTGCATTGTTTGTGGTGTCCTTCCCATATGTTTCCTGTGATGCGAAAATATAATTTTGCGTCTGAATATCATTTATGATTCTTTCGCCTAATACATTTTCGCGGAACACAAGATTCGAAGGGACGGAAAATACAGCAAAGTCTTTTGGCTTTTCTGATAAAAAATTAATTCCAATACTATGGTTTCCAGCAAGCTTCTCAGAAATTGCAGGACAGCTTTTGAACCACTTTCGAAGCTCTACAATGTCATTGATCGTTTTACTGTTTTCCTGTTGCGGCATTTTCGGCCTCCTGTATAATATCCTGCAGGTGGTCGGCCTTCATGCGTTCAAACCAATGCGATCCTGCAAGTGGATTTTTATCGGTTGCATAGGTCAGGGCCCGCCCTGTCAGGTGCTTCTTTTTTCCAGGCGGCGAAAACCAGCCTGTAGGCTCTCCAGAGTTGTCCTCAAAGATCGGAATATTGGGCCCCATCACCTCACCATAGTATTGATAGCGGGCATACGGTCCAGGATATATCACTTCTCCGCTGCCAATTTCTGTAGCTCCATAACAGCTCTGCGCAAGGGTACCAGTTTCCATCGGGCAATAGGGAACACAGTAATCCATTACTCGCTTATCAATAACCTGCTGTACCAGGCCTCCGGTCTGAAGATTGAACTTTGTAAGCAGCTCTTGCGCATCTTTCGGCATGAATACCGTTGCCTTGAAATGAATCATATCAGCCTCCTACAATCTTCCAATGCCGCGCATTATGCGCGCGCCTGTTGTCAGTTACTCCAAGTATTGTAACGATCTCCCCGTATTTTTCCGACAAATCAGAAGGGCTCAAAGCCTCAGTTTCTTCCGCGTGAACAATGACATCGCCCTGTTGAAAGGTAAAGATCTTATCGCGGTCCTCAGAATTACTGAACTCTGCCGCGCTCACGTAGGACCGCCCGCCAAAGTCAGCGTTTTCCGGAACCCGGATAGTAAATTTATTTGCCGCTTTTAACCCATCATCTGTTACAGCAGAGGCAATTTCACAGTACCAGCTTACTCCCTTGATGATTGTAGGCTGATAAGCTTCTGTATCATTTTCTCTGTCAAGATAAGTATTAAAAACGGTAATCACGTCATTGCATAACTTCATGTATCAAGCCCTCTGTATAAGAGTGGAATACCCAAATCATCCTTTTCACCATAAAGCATCTCACGTATTTTCGTGTTCATTGCCTTACGTGCTGCCGCAATCTGATCTGCTGCGCTGCCGTAGCTTTCAGAATATCCGTCAGTATTGAAAGAATTTACCAGCGCTTCATCCCCGGCAAGCGCATCTGCGCCGTACTTCTGCTGCACTTTTATGAGAGTCATTATGCACAGCTTAACAGACTCGGGCACAACTTTCATTGGCTGTACCCGGTTGTCTGTAATATAGTCGATGCTCTTACGCGCCTGAAATTCAGCGAGTCGGAAATCATCCTCGGCCAGGGTGCCGCCATAATTCTTGTATTCATCGTATGTCAGATAAGTATCATTCATCATCGCGGCTCCTTAACTTTAGTCGTTTCCCTCTTAGCCCGCTGCACCTGCTGTTACATGGAACTGCAGGGCATCTGCTCTCTGATTGAGAATGAAGACATCCTCATCAGACTCCTCAAAGTAGATGTACTTGCCCTCAGTAACGGCAGACGGGTTGTCCAGCTGGGAGAACTCATAAGATACCGGAGTAATAACGGCATCCGGAGAAACCAGGAACATGTTGATCTGTGCCGCGTCTGTAGCAACCTTCCAGCCCTGGGTAAAATCGTACTTTGTTTTCATCAGGCTGGACGGAACAGAGACGATTTCAACCTCTTCCAGGCGGTTGATAGTACGATTAATCGCGCTTCTACCGGACTGTGTGTCAAAGTTACGTGCGATTGCATCCGCCTCCTTGAGCAGTCTCTTCACGGCAGATGTGACATACAAAATACGTCCATTTGCGGGAACACGCGCCTCATCCATGTTCTCCATCATCTGGTCAAAGACGATAAGAACATTCTGCTCAGTCAGAGCATCCTTAAGAGCTGTCTTGCTCTGATCGGTCCACTCCTTATACAGGGTGGAAACACAGTAAGCATCCATCTCCGGGAACTTCTGCTGCTCGTTGTAAGCCTGTGTGATGTTCTGGATCGACGCAACATGGTTGGTCTGATCAATGTCCTTCGGATGCACAAGGGTGCTCCACTTTCTGTGGTGTGTCAGCTCCTTTGTCTCCCATGCATTGTCGTAGTTCCGTGTAGCCATTGCGATCGTGTCCCTGTCGGAATCAACACGACCCGTGGTGGTCAGATGCGGGATCTGGACGGTCTTGCCATCCGTGCCCATTCTGTATCTGCCGTTGTTCGGCGTCGCATACAGTCTGCCGAAATTCAGTACATACGGATACGCATTAGCGAGTGCCTGCGCATACTGTACAGCATAATTTAATCCTGCCATAATTTAATCCTTTCTGAGTTTTACTCTTCCTTTGGTACCGGACGCACTCCATTGAAATGGAACGCGAACGGATTTGCTTTTCCCTGGTTCTGCTTATCCGGCGGGAGAACGATCTGCGGCGGAGTCGGGTTATTCGGATCTGCCGGTTCTTTCTCAACGGCAAAAGCCCCTGGATCCTTTTCCCTGTAATTGTTTACAAAGTCATCGAATCCAAGCAGTTTACCTTCGTCCATCTGCAGCTTTTTTGCCATTGCATCTTCTGTAAATGCACGCCTTGCAGAATCAGATGAGAACTTGAGCTTGCCTACCGCGTCTTTTACCGCGAATTCATAGGACTGCGCCGCAAACTTTGCATCAAAATCTTTGGTTGCCTTATCATACCGCCCCTGTAATGCGGTCAGCTGAGTCTGTACATCCTTGAGTTTTCCTGCATCAGTCTGAGCTGCTTCAAGCTGTGTTTTGAGTCCTTCCATGTCTGTGTCGCGCTGTGTCAGCTGGCCTTTTAGATCTGTTACCTGTCCTGCAAGGTCATCATATTTCTGTTTTGAAACATAACCGCCCTCTGCAAGATTGGCCATTTTGATTTTACCCTCTGCGGTAACTGCCTGTTCCAGCTGATCATAAGTCAGTGCTTTACCGTCCTTGAAAAAACCCTTGAGTGCTTCTAACATTGTTAATTCCTCCAACTTCTACTAGATTTAATTTGTATGTCCGCTGCCACTCAGCGGATGGTATGCCATCGCATTTATATCCCTGCAATGCCGGGTATATATGAAAACCGCTCACGTAAATTACGCAAGCGGATTATCATTAAACTTTAACCATTCGAAAACCTTCCACTCTCATCCGGTCACGTCGTGCGGTGACCCCGGAAATGTTTACAACCTGGTTGTATTTTGCGGATAAGGCGTTGATCCGCACCTGACAATCCTTTCTGAGTTGGTCATCACCTGCGGCTTTTGCGGCAACTGCTGCATCCTTTTCGCGTCTTATCTGTGTTTCTATTTTTCGCATGAGCTGCGAAACCTCATAGGTTGAATAGCGCTTTCCATCTATCTCAAACCCCGTGTTGTTCTGGTCTGCCCATTCCTGCAGCTGCTGGTCCGTGTATGTCCGCTTGCTATATTTTGTAGAAAAGCTCAGCGGAAAGTGCATACAGTTCCATTCTCCTATGGGGCGCCTGAATCCGGCATAATGATTTCCATCGATATCAGAAAACCCCATGCCGCTCTGCATCTTCTCAAATTCTGCTTTGAGAAATACACGACCCTGCACCGGCTCATGGTCCGGAGCGCTCATCAGATGAGCGGAAAGCTCTATAGCATCATACCCCAGCTCATCGCCCATCTGCTGCGACGCGGTAACTGTGATATGCCGGGCGCCGTCAATAATGTTTTGCCGGAGTGCAGTATCAAGCCTTCGATGATATCCGGATGGGTATTGCACCTGCAGACCATTGTATCCCAGTTCTCTGACCGCATTCCGTGTAGCCGCCTTGTAATCTCCCATTCCTGTTGACACCGCCAGCACAGCACGGTCAACAGCATTTCGATAGGTTGATGAAACTATCGTTGTGTTTGAAAGATTCATCATTGTTCCGGCTGTCGTGTTGGCTATGGTCTGCGCCATCTGCTCAAGCCGTCGCCGTGCTTCTTCGGATAGTGGGGATTCTTTCAGGGCTCTTTCAAAGCGGGGATCCGTGTAAGTATCATTCAGAGCTGTGTTATAAATCCGGTATAATTCCCCGGTTGTAACATTCGCCGCCTGCCTGATCCTCGCATTGATGTCTGCAATGTTCTCATTCATTTCAGACATTATAATGAGCCGGTTGATATTGGACTGGGATAACTCCCCAATATCCTTGATCTGTGTTGCGATCTTCTCGATGAAATATTGTTCCACCTCATCGAAAAGCCGCATCATAGCGTCTACTTTTTCCTTTAATTCTTTTGCGGTCATTACTCCTCACCTGCCTGTGAGGGCGGGCCGGCGCCGCCTCTTCCGCTTCCTGCGGCATTCTGCGATTCATCGTCTGCGCCTGGGAGCCTTATGTTCTGCTGCATTGTGCTCATCCCATCAACAGTTTCCTGTGTAACCGCATCAACAGCGGCCTTTGCCTGCGCTTTGGTCTCACCGAAATACCATTCACGGAATTCTGCCTTGCTCACGATATTTGCATTCAGCATTGTGAACCACTCATTCGCCTGGGAGTCTGTATCTGTAAGAATGGAGTCATCCCAATCAAACGATACGTCATAATCGCCTTCAGGGGCCAGATGATACAGAGTCGCGTATTTGTCCATTGCCCGGATGACATCCTTCAAGCATCTCTCAAGAGCCGCCTGGTTATCATTCACTGTCGCATAGGATCGCTGTTTCATGATCTTAAGCTCTGTAGCAGTACGGGCTAAATCGTTGGCATCCGAAAGAGTGCCACGGGATAATCCCGTTAAATCCTCAACACGGATGAGCAGCTGATTAAGCCCATTGAGCAAATTCTGGTCACGAATGGGCGGGCTGAATACCTCATACAGATCCCTGTCACCTTTATCAATATCAACCTGGCGGAATAGCCGCTGATTAAGCTTTGGCATTTCCATGCGCACGTTTCCACTGTTATCACGGACCTGCCGGGGCCTCAAGGCCGTCGGATCTACATCAATGGCAAGCTCTGATCCTTCAAATTCCCACAACAGTCTGGAGTACTGCTTGTCTGCCTGTTCAATTGTAGGCACTGCTTTGGCAAATACAGATGCGCCCATAGGGCTGTCTGCATCGACCGTATTGGAAGAGGCTACCCTGTACCAGCCGAACAACTGGCCATCTGTACCCTTGATCGTTACCTCTTTCTGTAGGCCCTTCCATCTGTCCACCTCGGAAAGCTCAATAGGTGTGCCCAGATAGTTTTCGTTGTTGCTCTTATAGGCCTGCTGGGTGATCTGCACGTCTTGCCCCACCAGCTTGTGCCGTTCAAGGCGTGTGTAATAGGTTTTGCCGTCTACAAATTGATCCTGAAAGATAACATCCGTCAAGGATCCGTCCAGGCCAAAAGCAACCGGGAACAGCTCCCAATCCATCGTATATGAAAAATAAATATGCCCATCCTGCAAGTTCGGATAGGGTAATATGGTCATACCTCCGGCTGCACATCCCTGCTCAAGCTTAATCCTGAGATTTCTGACAAGCTTCTCAAATTCATCCTTCAGGTACTGCGCGCGGGGGTTCATCACATCCTCGCCGCTTTCGGTTGTTGTGCTCCCGTCCTTACTTTTGCCTGTGATATTCCATTTCATTTCAAGCGTAACCTGCCGGGCAATCTCGGAAGAGATAAAGGCAGCAAGGTTCATGCTCTTCACAGCATCATCTGACTCAAGCCATGGGGACTGGTCCAGGTACATTTCATACCACGTCTGAAGAGCCGACTGCATCTCCGTAGACAGCGGGGTTTCTATATGTTCTGCTTGTTCAATGCTCTTAGATGGTATCATTTTCCCAAAAACCTGCCGTATATAATCAAAAATCCGCGTGAATACATTCACATCTCTCACCACGAAAAAAGGACTGCACCTTTATCGGGTGAGTCCTTTTTTAAATCTTTATAATCATTTATGTGTTCTCTATGACGCCTGAAAGATAAAGGCGCCTACTGTAAAGATGATGCTCAAAACCATAAGGGCCATATAAACTTTCATACGCTTTTCATGCATGCCTGCCCAGGCCTGCAAGTCATCTTGTGTAATATAGGGAGCTGAAAAACCGCAATGCTGGCATACATATATGTGCTGCCGTTGCAATCCTGCAGCGCCTTGAACAAATCCCATTCCCATATCATGAACACCTGCGCTTGCAATATTAAGCCCTGTCACTTGTGATTGGATTTTCACATCAGAGCTCCCGCAATTCTTACACCGCATTGGCGTAGGACTTGCTTTTTCAAATTCTGCTGACTTCGCCCCCTGGTAAATAGCAAGACCAAAGTACACGATAGCCATAATTACGGGTATCCACTTGAAAAGTGTTACACCTATGATCCATAAGACTATAGCAATAAAAATTGTTACACCCATGCTCTTATACCTCCTTAACCGGAGTATAGCACAGTCAAAATATTTTGACAATAAATACCGCTGTTTGTCTGTAGGGTGTAGCCATTCTCACTGTCCCTTCCGCTTGTAAATGCGTTCCATGGCGTACCGTACCATATCGATGGAGTGGTTGTTCAGATCAGGGTACCGGCCTGTCAGCTCATCATCTTTTGTTCGTTCATATTCGTATTCTTTGAATTCCTTTGCCGTTGCCGGGCAACGAATCGGATCAATGACGATCTCTCTCAGGGATTGCAGCCACTTCATACCATACCGCACACTGTCGGGTCCCTTAATGGCTGGCCGGCATAAGGCGCCGTAGTCTCGATAATCGCCTATCGATTTTGGTTCTGCAGAGTCTGCTGTAATCAAATCCGAACTTGTAACATGCTTTTTCATTACCAGGTAATTCCAGGTGTCCCGGTTGCTTGTCTTCTTTGTGCGGTACTCATCGTAAATGTATAAAGTGCGGCTTCCGGGCTCATAATCCATCTTGCCCCAATGAAACGGATCCGGATACCAGCCCCAGTCAATACCCATGTAGATATTCGCAAAGTGGCTGATCTCTTCATCACTGATCATTCGTATATTCAGATTATCGAATACCTCACCACCAGTACCAACAGCATTTCCAAGGTACTCATGCTCGTATGCTCTCGGGTTTGTCCGTAGCAGATCCTCTGCATCATCAATAAATTGCTTTCCCAGCCACTCGCGCGGTACATTCAGATAACAGGACTTGTGCCGGATCGCGGACGCCCTCGGGATGCTCACATATTCATTCGCCCAGTTCGCTCGACTGATTGGCGGGTTAAAGGATTTAAATACTTTATATTTTGGGCCACCTCGAAGAACGGACTGCTGTACGGATCGAATCTCTTCTTCCCCGTCGAACTCGTCCAGCTCTTCAAACCAAGCATCTTTGATATATCCCTTTGCAACCTTGATTGATTTAATCTTTTTGGCCTTATCCAGGCCACGGAACAAGATCACCTGTCCTGTTGGAATATACCGGTACCGGTATGGATTTGTTGTTGAACGCCAATATTGTTCAACACCAAGTGCATTGATTGCCCATTGTATCTGCTCAAAAACGGAGGTACCTATCGTGTTGGCAACTTTACGGAATACAATGCCATTTGCATTCGGATCCTGCATAATGTCCAGCACAAGCATAAGACTGATAAAAGAAGACTTTGTAGAACCACGGCCGCCAAATAAGTCGTAGTACGTATGCCTTCCTGCCTGTACATCCCAATACAGATCATAAAAAGGTGGGGCAATGAGATCGGTCAGGCGAACACCACCATTAACCGTCTGCAGCTGACTCATCCTTGCTCTCCTTGTCATCCGCTGTCTCATTGGGGTTAACTGGCATAGGAGTGTCCATGCTGTCCGGCTGATCAGGTAAGGCCTGACCACTTTTCGGAATATCACACATGATATTGATAACAGGTGTGCTGCCGCCTTCCGGGGTACTGCCGTATTCGTCTTTGAAATTGCACTGCAGCGCAAATCTTGCGCCGTTGCTTCCGTCACGATCGTACAAACGCTCTTCCATGTATTGCATCACTCGCAGCTTTGCAGAGTTGAAAACGTCCTTGTACGCTTGCCCCTTGACCTTATACTTTACAAAACTGGTATACGACTTAAAGCCCAGATACTTTGCAAGGCCTGCCATCGTATAGGGGTGAGAATGAATAATAATCGGATGTCCGTATTTATCAAGCAACAATTCATCGCTGTCAGGATCCCGCAGCTCTTCCCCGTCACACCATTTAAAGTACTCATCTACTTTTTCCTGCATGGCCTTCGGGCTTTTAAACCTCGGAGGCTTGCCGTCCGGATATAAGTTTCTCGGCATATATGCCTCCTTTCCAGACACGAAAAAAGCCTGTGCCATAATCAACGGCATAGGCTTAATACTGTAACCACTTTACTATCTATTCTGCTTCGATCTCGACAAGATTACCATCCTTGATGATAAAGGACCTGACATAATCCTTATCCGGGAACAGAGCATATGCTGTCATGCTCAGCGCTGTCCCATCGTTTTTCATAATCACACGGGTATCACCGCCCTCACGTATTTCACCTTTAGCGGGTGCGTCGTAAAATGCGTAGGCGTTTGTGTATTCATCTCCCGCGTCGGGGCTGTGCCCCATCTTTGCCGCCGCCTCCTTAAGGCACTCTGCAAATGTTAACATATCTCAACCTCCTTTGATATGCATCATCGTCTTAAACGACTTGTTTTATCCGGCTCCCATACAAATTCTGCCATACGACCGGAGGGCCGTAAATTGTCGGTCCGCGTGATCGTGGTTTGTGTGGTCTGCGTTATACCCAACAGATTCCGCATAGACGGAGTGTTATATCGCTGGCCACTCTGCGCATCTATGTAGTACGTTGCGCCTCGCACATTCTCAACATTGAACACATGCCCCAGGCGACCGCCCTTATACGTGATGGAAATCACCGCACGGGATCCGTCACCATATTCGCGCATCTTACCTCGGATCCTGTTTAATGTTGAATCTGCTGACTGGCCACCAATCTTTTCACTCTTTGCGTGCCGAAAAGCACCACGCCAGAAGCCTTGTTTTATGCCATTAACCATAAGCACCCTGGGCCACTTGTCATTGGAATAAGTGGGCTGTGCTTCTACATTGTATCCACGCCGGCGCATTTCATACGCCACAACCGCTCTCTGACAGTTTTCGGAATATGCCGCATACGATGGTGAATAGTTCGGATTGGCATCTGTATAGGCTTTTCTGATCGAAAGCGGCCTTTGCCTGTTTCCTAAAGCCTCTTTCAGCGATTTTGGCAACTGACGTATTGGTGAATTATCCTCCTGCCCGTTTCCCCCTACCTGCGGTACTGAAAATTGCAGGATGCTCATTGAACCTCTGCCACCCATGCGCTACCTCACTTCGTTTTGCCGGTTTTCATTCCCTTTTTGGGTGTAGCACCGACTCCCGCCTTTCTGCCCTTCGCAGTCTTCTTCACAGTGGGTATCATAGTCTTCTTCATCGTTGGTGCTACGCTTTTCTTCGTTGTTGCTGTGATCGTCTTATTTCCTGTTCCGCATTTTGCCATATCACTCATCCTCCTACTCTTTAGCGCTTACCCATTCTGCGCTCTATATCTTTCTGCGTCCGCTTCATTGCACGTTCATAGGTGCTGCTGGTGATTTCCCTGTGGGTTGCCTCGCCATAGCCGTTTACGAACTTCTTAGGTGCTGACTCAGTTGTTTTTCGTCTCTTGTCCACGGCCTTCTGCATCGTGCTCAGCCGTTCCCTTGTCAGATCTCTGTGACGCTTGACAGAGTAATATTCCTGACGTGTCCTATCTGTCATGAGTCCATTGCTGTCCTTTGTATTTGCCAGTGTTGCCATCCTCTTACCCAGGTCATCATACTGGGACTGAAGGCCCTTAATGGTTGTCGGCATGGTAGCTGTAAATATTGCAGTCTCATAGCGATCATGACCCTCTTCACGACTATTTACATATTTGCCGCCTTTTGCAAGAGTACGCTGAAACAGCTTATACTGCTGATCAGTCATGTCAAAACGTTCGCCTGTATGATTCCGCTGAAATATTGACATATTGCCAGCCTGGTCTCTGCCATGTTCTGTTGTCAGATCTGCTTCAGCCGTATAGCCATCAGAAGCATATTGAATGAAAGTAGCATGCGTCTTTTCGCCGCCTGATCCTCTCTGTCCTGTCGCTATTGAGCTGTGTGCTCCTCTGCCTCCCGTTGTACTACCTTCTCCCGCTCAGTCAAATTATTTTTACTTCTCTGTGCTTCCATAGGTCTCAGCCGTTGATCTCTGAAGCTCTGTATCTGTATCAGATTGTCAGCAGGTACGCCGTCCGGTACCTTGCCGTAAAACAAAATCTTGCAAGGCTTAAGCCGTCTCAGCATTTCATAATAGCCGTCCAGAAACAGCGCCTTGCTTTTGCTGCCCATCTGTGTGCCTTGTGCGCTGATCGCGACAATGCCGCCGACCGGTTCCCCGTCAAAGCACCAAGAATAGCTGCCGATATCGCTCCAAGAAATTGTCGGAACCACAGTAATTCCGTTTTCCTGCCAGTAAGCGCCAAGCCAGTGTTTGCGATAGTGGTTGTAGATCTGTAGAGCCAGCGGAAAATCTGTATACGTTGAAAAGTCCGGTGTGCATACCACTTTAAACTTTTTCAGCATGTTCAGGTACTGATCCGGTTGGTTCCATACCCGTATAAACTGATAGTCATCCACAAAAAAGTGAATGCCGTGCAGCTCTGGTTCTTCACAGCCCCGCGCATAATTGAACCCGATCCATGCCGTCACATCCGGTAACTCGTGGATTGGCTGGATCCCTGGGATATTATAATGGCCGACGCCTTCAAACCTTCGCTTGTTCAAATTTTCATAGTTTCTCTGAACCTTGTATACCATCCTTTTACCTCTGCAATTGTGCATAGAAAAAGCCTCAGCACTTAACGTGCCGGGGCCCTTTTTGTGAATCGCACCCACATGCAGAATGAAAGAAGGACAGGCCTTAAGCCTGTCCAAGGTATTTGCGGGGAGGTTTAACCGCGCTCTCAATCTACAAAAATTCACGATACTATACTAGCACATCCACGCGGGACATTTGCGGACAACTTTATTTTACCCTGTCAATTTTGTCATCCGGATGCGAATCAAGGTATCGATAGCACCGCTTTTTGACTCCCTCTGCAGTATTATGCCCGCCCAAGGCTTCAGCCACCTGCACCCAGTCCAGGCAATCAACAAAGCGCAAGGAAAAGATCTGTTGAGTCAGAGTATCCTCTATGGATCCGATATAGCGCTCAAGACGTGCCCGCTCATGAATACGCTGAATAGCCCGCGCCGATATAATTGCCTGCAAGTCTGTGATCTCTACCGCAAGTCTTTCAACCTCGCTTGTTGTTCGCCTGGATCCATGCGGCATATCAGAGATAACAGGGGATCTGGTGCTGATCTGGTTCTCCAGCTTTTCCAGCTCCTTCTTATCTCGTTCGATTGCCTGGTCCAGATAATACAGCTGTGATAATTCTTTTATTGTCATAGCGTCCCTCTCTCTCTCTCATTTTCCGCATTCTTTACCTCTGCCCGCCTCATACAGCGGGCTTGGCGGTTAATGCTTTACACTTTTCTACTCGTACCTTTAACGCTTTTAGCAGTGCTTCCTGTGAACTGTCTTTCGCTTCCAGGGATCGGATGACATCCTCATCCGTGCCGCCTTGAACGATTAACCGGTGAATGATCACTGGATATTGCTGCCCCTGTCTGTGTACACGTTTATTGGCCTGCTGATACTCTTCCAAATTCCATGTAAGCCCGAACCATATCACATGGTGTCCACCATTTTGCAGATTCAGTCCGTACCCACATGACGCGGGCTGTGCTAATAGTAAATCGATTTTCCCATCATTCCAGTCCCGCTCTTCCTGTGCGCTCTCGTAAACCCGGACCCGAAGACCACTACGAATCATAGGCTTCAAGCACTCCAAGAGCCTGTATTTGTCATGCTGGAAATGGTAATACACCAGCGCGTGCTGTCCGTTCAGCTGCTCCACCGTCTCAAGGAACGCCTCAATTTTGCAGCTGTGAATTTCTATCGTGTTCCCGTTCTGATCGTATGCCGCGCCATTGCAGAGCTGCAGAAGCTTTCCCGTAAGGGTTGCAGCGGATCCCGCGGTAATTGCGTCGTTGTCTGATACTGGTAAGAGCATATCTCGCTCCATCTGCTCATATTTCCGCTTTGCTGCAGCATCGAGCTTTACGGGTATATCATCAAACACACAGTCCGGAAGATCCAGATAATCAGCGGCCTTCATGCTGATGCAGATATCCGAGATCCTGCGATAGATCTCATCCTCTGCGCCCTTTCGAGGGGTATAGCTGTATATCATATCCCGGGATCGCTTATCCGGGACAAACCATGCATCCCGGTACGCCGAAATGGTACGCCCCAAACGCTTGCCACCATCCAGTAAATACACCTGCGCCCATAAATCTATGAGCCCATGTGGGGAAGGCGTGCCGGTGAGCTCTATCAACCTGCTAACCCGCGGAAGCATCGCTTTCAAAGCCCGGAAGCGTTTTGCCCGATGATTCTTAAAAGATGACGACTCATCCAAAACGACTACATCAAACGGCCACTTGTGGCCATAATACTGTGCAATCCATTGTGTATTCTCCCGGTTGATCACATACACATCCGCAACACTGTTCAAGGCTGCGATACGCTCTTTCACGGATCCAAGGCACACCACCACACGCTCATTCTTCAGGTGGTCCCATTTCTGCTGCTCTGCCGTCCATGTGTTCTCCGCCACCTTTTTCGGAGCAATGATCAAAGTCTTGTTGATCTGCCAGCGCTCATACTTCAGTGTGTGTAGCGCTGTCAGCGTAATCAGCGTTTTCCCAAGGCCCATGTCCAAAAACACGCCAATGCTGGGTTGTTCTATGATCCGCTGTATGCAATATCTCTGGTATGCATGCGGCTTAAACTCCATTTCTGCTTGCCTCCTGTATTTGCTGAGCACACCACTCTGTTACGGCTCCTACTTTCTCTGTGCTGTTGACAGAAGAGAAAACCACAAAGCCCATCTGCCTCAGCTGCTCTTGTGTGTGGATCTGCAGAGGCCGCTCATGCTTCCCCGGGGCCTTGAGCTCAACAAAGCATATTCTGCCTCCGGGGATTAGAATGATCCGGTCAGGTACTCCCGCCCTGCCCGGGCTCACAAACTTCAGGCACTGCGCTCCATGCCTCTCAACTTCCCGCTTCAATTTCCGTTCAATGTCCGCCTCAATCATTTCGGCTGCCCTTCCCCTTAATTTTTTCCTGCGCGTAACTGCCGCCTGCGCTCACTGCGCTCACTGCGCTGTTGCTCCCCGCTGTGCCGCACCACCTAAAATGGCGTCGCAAATCATCGCTTTTGCCCGCCTGAATTTTCAATCCCGCTCTTGTAAAAATCCGCCTATTTTTGGCGGTTTACAGGTGGTTTACAAAAAACCATTTCCTATAGAGCTATATATAGTACAAAGAGGATTATAGAGGTATAGTACCCCATGTACTTATATATACTCTATATACTTGTAAACTTGTAAACTTGTAAAAGTATATATAGAAAATGCAGTATTTATGCGGGTTTACGAGGTTTACAAAACCCCCAAACTTTTGTAAACTTGTAAAATTTTTGTTTTACAGGATTACAAAAGTTTACAGAGGTTTACAACCGCCTGTAACCAGGCTGCTTTGCTTCATAAAACCACGTTGCGAACCATACAATTGCTTGTAATTAAACACGTGTGGTTCCCATCCTGGAAGCCGGGAAAGTACAGAATTAATCTCCCGACGGTCCGCAGGTTTGACATCCCGGATGTTCCCATTAAACAATTCACACCACACCTCAAGCGCACAAATTCGATCCCGCTGTACAAGCGTATAATCGCCCTTCACCCCTGCATTCCAGTAGTCGCGCCTCCGGTCGAGGGGCCACTGAAGCCAGTCATCCGGGACCGGTGTCTCTACAAATTCCCGGATTCGGCCCTCCCATGGATTGACTTCTCTGTGCTCTTCCTGGTGAGCTTTCGCGGCCTGTTCTACATCTCCAGTCAGATACAACCCTTCTCCGGACTGATCGCCCAAAAGCCGTAATTTCTCATAGTAGGTCTTTGCCTCTGCCCAGATCTGATCCACTACCTCATCCGTGAGATCTCTAAAAACGTTAAGTGTAGCTTTCCTCCTCCCCACATCCACCGGCCAGAATCGGCGGTTGCCGGTTGTATCCTGCAGGAATTCCATCTGGTTGCAGGTGCCGAAGAAGACACAGCACCGGGGGATTTCCTTCACATTGCGTCCGTATGCCGCGCGGTACCGGTCCGCACGAAGGGATAAGGACTGCTTAATACGTGAGACGTCTGTCCGGCGGAAGGCATCCAGCTCCGCGATCTCGACGATCCAGACACCCTGCAGAAGCTCGGAAGCCTCCTTGCCCTCAAAGGTACGCATGGAGTCATTGAACCAGCCCTTGCTGAGCTTGTCCAGGATCGTACTTTTTCCAATTCCCTGTGGACCACACAGAATCAGCATATTATCAAATTTGGATCCGGGCGCTTCTGCGCGGGCGACTGCAGCGGTGAAGGCCTTGTGTGTAACTGCCCTGGTATATGCAGAGTCCTCTGCGCCCAGGAAGTCCACAAAGAGCGTATCAAGCCGCTTCACACCATCCCAGTGAAGGCCGTCGAGGTAATCTGTCACGTCATTGAAGGCATGCGTTACGGAGTGGATATCGAGAGCGCTGTCAATATTTCCCCGACCGGTAATGCCGTAAGCTTTTTCCAGATACCAGTAAAGGCCATTGCTGTCTGTATCTGACCACAGCCGCCTTTCTCGTTCGTTGGACCACGGAAGCGTGCCCAGGATCTCACCGCGGGATGCAAATTTGTTCATCGCGAATTTGCCCTTCAACATGGGATCCCCGTCGAGGATAATCAGGATATTATCAATCGTCGGCTTGACCTTTCCTGTTTTTGGAGTGATCTCAAGCTTCTGCATCCAAGTGGTATCGTCTGCCGGAACCTCTTCAGCTGCGGCACCCTGCTGCGCGATTTCTGCAAAATCCGCGACGGCCTGATCGTGCCGTTCTTTTGTGATCAGCGTTGTTGTTCTTGCATCAGAGGACACCAGATCGCACATAGCGAGGTACGATGGTAATTTGGTTACCGGTGTACCCGGCTGAACATTATCATCCTTATCCCCAAAGAGGTGCAGCCGTACCAGGTCAAACGCATTTACAAGCTTGTTGGAGCAAGGGTCTGTAGCATGATGAGAGTATAAAAATTTTTCATCCTGATACAGGACTGCGCCGCCTGTTGTAGATCCGCCCAGGTAAGTGTACCGGTTCGGATCGTTTGCGGTCTGTGCATAGACTCCGGGGAGGAATTTATCCATAACCGACGGAATATCCCCCCACGCTCTGCAGAAGGCACCCACAAGCCCGGGCTTTTCATATGGGTCCCCCTGCTTTACCGCCATTTTGTGGTATTTATTCAGATCCGTTTCCCCGGGTACGCGCGGCCACTCCAGCTGATCACGCCAGTTGCTGTAGCTCTTCAGAAGCTCATCCGGATCCAGCAGCGGAGCATCCATAAACCGGAAATAATATGGAACGTCTGCAGAACATGATGGCCAATACATGAGCTGCTGTAGCATGAAACACGTCGGATCTACCATCTCAATCCCCAGTGTAGCCGCCACCCTCCTCGCACACGGCTCATATTCGTCTGGTGTCACATCCCGTGCAATGGGAAAAACCACTCTTTTTCGCGGAGCTGTGGGCGTGTCTTTTCGTGTTCCATAGACACAGAAGGACTTGCCATATTTTTGCAGTTTTTCCATAACCGCGTCCCAGCCATAGGGCGGGACTGTATCCATGTCCAGGGCAATTACCGACCGGCTCACTACTGCCGCTGCCTTGCGTCGAGATCCCTGGATCGCGCCACCCACAAAGCCGCCAATATCTTTGAGGTCGTCCTGCTGCCCCTTTTTCATAGCGAAGTATTCCGCCTGGGGTTCTGTACCATGGACAGCGGTGGAAAGTTTTGTATAAAGCCCTGCTACGTCAGTATTCCACGGCCGCCAGTCAATGGATTTACGGCTGTTTCCGACAGATAAGGTCAGTGCCCTATTATGCTTAAGAATTATTGTAGAATCACTCACCACTTGAATTCTCCTCTTGTTCTGGTATCATTTGTCCACCGAGCGCCGCGTATCCGCAGATATCAATATAACAGTCAAGGGTGGGCTGCCCCTGTGCTGTGGCGATCCTCGCACACTTGAAAAGAATCATCATTGTTGAAACGTCTCCGGGAGTAATGGCCCGCCCCAGATAGGTTGACCAGAGATCAGCGATTATACCAAAATTGTTTTCTGCCTTCCCGTAATCAACGGTCCTATGTCCGGTGATAATTTTATCTGCCTGTTTTAAAATATCTGATCCTGTCATAATTACCCCCCTTACATTAGTGCTGCAGATACACAGATCTGTGTCACCCTGATGATTGTGATAGCGATCAGTATGAACAGCGAAAGCTGCCCTGCGTACTTTCTCGTGTCTGCGTCTTTGCCTCCCAGCATCCCAAGCACAGATATCGTTTCCAATACCAAAAGAGCAATGTAAATAGCCGTGGACATTATTCCAGTTCCTCCCATTTTCTAATTACATCGGCGGCACGTGAATAAGCCACGCGCAAGCACCAATAACCATATTTGCGTTCATGAATTTCAAATCTTCGCTCCATGTGCGATCCAATACCAATGCGGACCATGTGGGAGCCATTTGTGCTGTATATTAAAGGCTGGTACTTTTTCCTCACAAGATCAGAGATGTGCGTCTGCCATTTCCGGAACTCGCCTATATCGTGTGTAGGTTGTCTCCTCAAGTTCCTGGCCTCCTGCTGATCCAATTTTTCTATCAGCTGTATTTTCTGCTTCAATGTCATTTTCATTTTTAATCTTTCGTGAAGAAGTCACCCACCCAGCCATCTGCATTGAGTGGAAGATCAGGCGCCCAGCGGGGTGGCTGCTTCATAATATTCACTACATCCTGCAGCATCTTGTCCGCTTCCGCGTATGGCTTGATATCAATGACTACTTCATCATGAATATGGAATACAATGGGGTACCCTTGTGCAGTCAGCCGCTCAATCGCCTCTGCCAGACAATCCCGGGCAATGGCCTGCACACAATTCTCTACCAGCTTTCCGCCGTAGGTCTCCAGTGTTTTCCATTGCTTTGTGGCCTGGTCGATTCCCTTATAAGAAATGCTATCGCCGCCCCAGTTATTTTTTGTAAGGCCCGGATCCACGTAATAAAGCTTTCTTTGCGACGGTAAAAGAATGGTCATATAAGTATGCTGATTTCTTTGATCGTATTCCCGTGCAAATTTCAATCCATGGCACCATTGCGTCCCGTAACCGCTGATCGCATTAACTGCGGCTTCTTCCATTTCGTACCATAAGCGTTTGATATGCGGGTTTGCTGTTCTCCACTTCTCTACAATGTCCGGAAGCTCATCCTCTGACAGGCCCATATCCAGGGCGCCCATTCGGATTAAGGCACCAGTACCGCCGTTGTATCCCAAGGCCAGCTCAGCAACCTTGCCTTTGGCCCGGAGAGCATATTCCGGATTTCCCTTTTTTATTTTTTCAATCGGCACGTTGAACATCTGTGAAGCGGAAGCCTCGTAGATTTTTCCGTGCGTTTTAAATACATTTAGCCGCCATGTCTCTCCCGCGAGCCAGGAGATCACGCGCGCCTCAATTGCGGAAAAATCCGCATCAATAAATACATTGCCGGGTGTTGGTACAAAGGCTGTCCGGATCAGCTGTGAGAGCGTATCATTGACGTTTCCATATATCAGCCTTACCTGTGCCGCATTTCCGCTCTTCACCAGGTGCCTCGCGACTTCAATCGCCTTCGTGTAGGTTCTCGGCAAATTCTGCACCTGCACCAGCCTTCCTGCCCACCTTCCTGTTCGGTTGGCGCCATAAAACTGCAGCAGCCCATGCACTCTGCCATCAGATGGGCATTCACATGCCTTGATCGCGTCATATTTCTTCGTACTGGTTTTACCGAGTTCCTGCCGAATCTCCAGTACACGCCGAGCATTCTCCGACAGCTGATTACTCTTTAACAGTTCCTCCACAACGTCCTTCGATAAACTCTTAATCGGCTCCTCCAGGTTTAATTCCCTTTCAAGCCATCCCTTTAATTGGGGGATGCTGTTCGGATTGCTCAGCCCGGTGAGATCCTTTGCCTCTTGCCGAAGTTGATCCGCTACTGTGGCTCCAATCCTCAAGGCCCCGTTTACAAGATCCATATCAACACCAACACCATGTCGGTTTATAGAAAGATCCGTTTGCCACTGTTTCTGAACAAAATCGGGAACAGGAGAATTAGCGAGCTGGCTGGCAATAGCCATCTCTGTAACAACATCCTGCTTGTTGTAGGATTTAAACAGCCCCCATTTATCTGTGTCGTGATACCAATAATTTCGAGTACGGCCTCCATTTTTTTTAGTGGGCTTGCAGGGCTTACAGAAATACCGTATTAACTCCTTACCTGATTTATCCTTTTGCTTATCCTCTGCCAGTCCGAGAGCTGCGCCCGTAGCTTCCAGAGATGTAGGAAAGCCATTATAAAGGCCGTCCAGCATTGTATCTCGCCATTGCACCGGGTTCATCTCCCCGTAGACTTTGGAGAGGCAGGTAAATTCAAATGTTGCGTTGAATGCGTGCTTTATATAGTCAGGACTGTGCAGCGCATCAACAAACCACTGTGGAACACTCTCTTTGGCAGCGACATCAATGCAGCGAACCGGCCACCCATCGAGAGAAAAACCAATCAACAGGATTTCAAAGGCATCCGAGTCTACATACCGTTGTACCCCTACCTCATTTATCTCCTGGTCTGAGTATGTTTCTAAGTCAATTGATAAGGTATGCATAAACCTGCTCCTGAATATAAGTACAAAAAAGACCCGCACTGGGCGTTTGTGCCTGCCGGTGCGGGTCTGCCTATTAGGTTACATCGGCTGTCCTGTAAGCGGATTGATCTGCGGTGTTGCGGTCTGCGGTGCCGGCTGCGGAGCAGTAACGCCAGGTGCATAAGCTGCCTGCGGCGGCTGTGGCATCTGATACTGCTGTACCGGCTGCTGGTACGGTGCCTGTGGCTGCTGTGATGCCTGGTACTGTTGAGGTGCCTGGTACTGCTGTACCGGCTGCTGATACGGTGCCTGCGGCTGCTGTGGTGTAGCCATTCCACCCGCCGCCTGACCAACTCCAGCAAAATCACTTGCGGCATTCGCTCCGCCGCCCAGGGGCTCTCCATCTCGTGTTTTCATTACGTTTCCCAGTCCGCATCCGAGTCCTTTATTTACTCCTGAGAAGGAGAAGAAATTGAGCGTTACCCGGGCGTACATTCCGCTATATACATCCTCTGGAGACAGTTCCACATTGATATTGGAAATATCTACAACCTGCGGCTTGTGATTGCTGTTCGCTGTGATTACCCAGCACCCGTGCGCTGCCTCTTCAAACTGGCCGCCATTTGGCCTGAGTCCGTCACCATCATAAATCAGTGCGGCCTTCAGCTGCGGCCTTGCGCCGTCCCACATTTTACTTACTGCTCCCTCATACGCGGCCTGCATAGCTGCATCAATGTCTGCCTTTGTAGCAGTATCCGTTTTGGGGATGTAGAGGGTGCAGGTGTACTTCTCTTTTGCCCCCGGCTGCTTCGGATTTGCATACTTCTGCTCCAGATGCACATAGCTCAACCTTACTTCACCTGTTAAAACCTTTGTTGGTATTCCCTGATACATATTGATTCTCCTTTTTATTCTCTTATTTTTCGTTATTTACATCCTTGAAATCTGCCGCTGCAGTATTGAGCGCTGGCCGCTTGTCGGACTCAACCACCAGCGTGGGTGCTCCCGGCGGTTTGACAATATCCTTTTCAAAGATCCGGGCGAATTCGGCTTTACCGGTGATCTTCTCCAGCTGGGCCAGTGACTTCGGCTTACGATCATACAGGATCGCTTCCTCATATCCTGCCTTCTCCAACCGCTTCAGGGCCTCGTCAATGCCAATGGCAAATTGTCGTGCTCCGCCTTTACCCTCTACGAGCTTCCAGCCCTTAATGGAATTGCCCTTTTCAATCTGCTCTGCCGCGTAGTCCTTCAGATCTTTGTACCAGGATGCAAGCCCTTCTGCTTTAATAAGCAGATCACCAATCTCCGCATTGGTAAGAACCCTTTTGTCTTCTGGTGTAGCTTTTCCCTCCGGTACTGCATCCTTGAAATCTTCAAAAGCAGACATGTGTTCCGCTCTTGCCCGGCACACTTGCTTGCCCCGGCAAAATCGGCACCAGGGGCCTTCTTGAAATTCTCCCTGACCGGAGTATGCCTTTTCTGCAATCGGTTTTATCTCAGATCCCCATGCAAGCAGCTCATCTGCTGTCAGCTTGTCCTCAGCCACATTTTCTGAAATCCGTGGCTGAACAATTGCCATGGATACGTGCTTGATTGAATATAGCATGCTGTACTGCTTAAGAGCTCCCAGCGCATAGAGCCGCATCTGCGTATTCCCCTTGGCATCAACAGGAACTCCCTTGCCATGCTTGTAATCTGTGATATGCAGCGTGTCATCCCCGATCATAATGCAATCGCAGGTACCAAATCCCTCCGGCACGTAGTCGGAAAAGTCTACTTTCTTTTCAAATGTTACATAGGGCTTATTCTGAAAGCTCATGGATTTGCCCCACAGATAATGCTGATAAAAATCAGCAGTTTTTTCCATCTCCGGGTCATAAAGATCTTTCTCTTTGAGCTCCATCCAGCGCTTCTGAAAATCGCTTTTATCATATTCATGGAAAACATATCTGCCCACCGTCTCACAAAACTCATGGGCAAGTGTTCCTGCTTTTGCATAGATTCCTGGGTCTCCCGCCGGAAACTGTGCCTCAAATAAGGGGGCCGCGGTGCAATTCAGCCACCTGCTTGAAGATGAGGCACTTAAGAGCGCGTGCTTTTTTGGTGTTGGCATGTTAAACCTCCCCACCCACCTTATAAGATGGGCGCTCCCAGCAGATACAGATCACTCAGGATCTGAGAGTAGTACTGCTCTGCATTGGGCTCTGTAATGGACTGGAGGCCATACTTATTGAGCACTCCACTTAATTTCTCAATCCCTTTGTTATCCATCACCCAACTACCGGCGCTGGCAACCTTCTGGAGCATCTGCTCTTTTGTAGGCTGCGACTGCACAGGTGCAGGTGCGGGAACAGGTGCTTGCGCCGGAGTGGGGGCAGGTGTTGGCGCCGGGATCTGCTCCGTCGCTGCCGTGGCCTGTGTAGCCACCGCCCCCGCGGTCGCCTCCGGTGCCGGCATTACCTGGCCCTGCTGGATCTGGGCGCCATTAGCTGCAGCCGGTTCCGGTGCGCTTGTTGGGGTTTCCTTTTCCGCTTTTGCCTTAGTCTTGGTCTTACGTGACTTCTTGGGCTCCTTCTGATCTGCTTCCACAACTGCGCCATCAGAGGATGCCGCCAACTCCATGATTGCCTCAGCAAGATGATCAATGGACTTGCAAAGATCTGGAGCATTAATATTCACATCCATTACGAATTCTGCCATTCTTTTACCTCCTGCGACTGCTGTCGCGTCTTAAGCCACTCTTGATAGCGGCTGAGATTATCAGGATCAGCATAAAAAGCTTTCGCAGCCTCCAAAATAGTAGAGTATAAAATTTTAATTTCTTTATCCTCCATTTGGGCTGTATCAAGCTTTATCATGCTGACTCCTTATCATTAAGTTCTTGTTCTGCCTTTTGAATGAGTGTATCCAGGGCGGAGAGGATCCGCGCTTTTGTAGCCTCGTATGGCTCTCCCGGCTTAGGCGTTTTCTTGCCGTTAAGCACCTG
>JBJEMO010000227.1:0-5101 GCA_051879715.1 Bilifractor sp. | reverse complement strand
ATCCTGGCGGGCGTGGCGTGCTTCCTTGCCGTTTATCTGCATTTGCCGGCGCAGCGCTACAGGAGTGCGCTGCGGCTTGGCAGAAAATACCTGAATGAAATGAAGTACGATGAGGCCGTCAATATGTACCACAAGGCGGTCAGCATCGAGCCGGAGCAGGATGATGCATACATTGGTCTCGGTCAGGCGTACACAGCGAAGGCGGATTCTCTGGCAAATGCAGAGAATACTAAAATTTCAGATGTGACTTTTGTATATGATGAGGCTGCCGATGCGTACCAGAAAGTGATTGATCTTGATCAGGAGAACACGGACGGCTACTACTACCAGGCAGAGGTCTATACAAAGGCAGGAGACGCGGCAAAGAGCACGGATGCGGATCTTGCAGCCAATTACTACCAACTCGCGATCGAGGTATATGGGAAGCTTCAGACGCTCGACCGCAATCAGGTGGTGACGAAAGAGATGACAAGGCTTGTGGCAGCGGGCGGCACGGATTCCGATACAGCGGATACAGAACCGGAACCTGTACCGAAGTCCTCAGATGATAAGCTGACGATCACATTGGTTCCGCACAGTCAGGCGCGTGGCGAGTTTTACAATTCAGACGTGGCTGATGGGCAGACAGCGACGATTTATTCAGAGACGTACTCCACGATACGGATCGACACGGAAGGTTTTGATGCACTGAAGGATACTGTTAAAGATTTCAATGATACGACGAAGACGAACGCTGACCAGGCGTACAAGGAACTGTCCGGCGAATACGGTGCGCAATACACGGAGAATATCGACGTGCTCCGCGCGGATGCGAAGGTATTCAGCTTTGTTGAAGACGTGCATCAGTCTGTTTACCCTGACAGTGATCCCTCGCCGAAATTCTGGAATTTTGACAGTGAGACGGGAGACAGTGTCACACTGAATGAGGTCCTGTCAGATACGAGCGATCTGCCGTCTCTTCTCATGGACGCGATCCCGGATGATACGGACGTTGAGTCGCTGTCAGAGAGCAGCATTGCCTCAGATCTTGCGGATGATAGTCTGAACTGGGGCATCGGGTACGATGGTCTCCATGTCCTTCTTGCAGATCAGAAAATGGGAGCAAACGGAAGAACATGGATAACATCGATCGAAGTTACGCTTCGTTTTGAAGATTACCCGAATTTATTCACGGACACATTTCAGTCTCTTCCGTCCTCCTATGGAATGCCACTGGAAAATAACCGGCCATATACGCTGACGTTTGCATCTGATGGAAGCACGCACACTGTTGAGGTGATGACGGAGATGTCCGAGGATGATTACATCGAGGATGTGTCGATCGAGCTTGATGGGATGGATACAGAAATGCATTCAGAAATGCTTTCATTCGAGGGCGAGTATCAGATTCAGTCGTACTATTTACACATGGAAGATGGACGAGACTTCTTGTATCTCAATGGAACAGGTGATAGCGATATTTCAACGGTGTGGGCTATCCGGCTGGATAATGGAGTACAAATTCTCGGGACACCGACAGACTATATTGATGGTGATGCGTTAGAGGCAGATTCCCGGTATCTTGAGAATCCGTCAAGGTTTTTGATGGTCCATCGCATGAATCTCTTGGGAACTCATTACGTGTATCGTTACTGTCGGGTTGGAGAAGATGGAAGACCGGCTGCGACGGATGCACTGTATGACTGTCAGTCTGATTTGCTGCTGTCAGTTCTTCGAGCAAAGACAGATGTACCGGTTCAGCTTCTCAACACGCCGGGAGGAAAGGTGACTGGAAATGGGATCGTCTCCGCCGGTACGTATCTCTATTTCCACAAGACGGATGGACTCTCATTTGCCGACTTCGTAACCTCGGACGGCCAGGCTGTGCGGATCACATCGAACACGACAGGATATCCGCACACGACGAATGGAATAGACGAGAAAAAATTGTTTGATGGTATCGGGTATGCAGGATAAGGGTGTCGATGGGGCCAGGTTCCGATAAACAAATCATAAACTTTCGCTGCGATTTGGCCCGGTCATGTAGGTGGATCCGCCTTGGTGATATGTAATCGAGAATATTTGCATAAAATCCGCTGGAAATATATGCAGAAACGCTTGACATTCTGCATAAAAATAGCTTATTTTTTATGCAGAAAGGAGATGCTTATGCATCATTTTGATTATAGCTTTTTGGATAACGGGGTGCTTCCGACTGGCCTTTTAAATATTACGGCAGATATTTATTCCCTGCGAGCTATGTCGTATGGCCGAGGCGAACAATTTAGCGGCATCTATTCAGCGCTTGCAGAAATAGCGAAAATCCAGTCGGTCAAGAGTTCTAACGAGATTGAGGGAATCGTTACAACAGATGAACGTATCAGGGAAATTGTCAATGAAAACAGCGCACCGCTCAATCATAGTGAGCAGGAAATTGCCGGATATAGAGATGCACTTGCCGAAGTCCATACCGGTTACAAAGCTATGGACTTTACGGAAGGCGACATTAAAAGGCTTCATGCCATTATGCTGAATATTGCAGGATACAATTTTGCGGGACAATACAAGTCAGTTGACAATGATATTATTGAAGAAGACAAGTATGGCAGGAGATGGGTGCGTTTTCATCCGGTCTCGGCAGCAGAGACTCCGGAGGCCATGAAGCAGCTCACTCTTGCGTATCAAGTGGCCAGGGATAATCCGAATGTGAATCAGCTGCTTCTGATACCATGCGTGATTCTGGATTTTCTTTGTATTCATCCATTCCGAGATGGTAACGGAAGAATCTCCAGATTGCTTTCTCTAATGCTTCTTTACAAAAATGAGTTTGATGCGGGAAAGTACATTTCTTTTGAGGAACAGATCAATAAGAGAAAAGGAAATTACTATGATGCATTAGGAAAATCTTCTCATGGCTGGCACGAGAACGAATGTGATTATTCTTCTTTTATCATGGAATTTTTGACGACCGTGTACATGTGTTACAAGGAACTGGATAAACGGTTTGCTGTTGTCGGAAGTAAGCGGGTTACCAAGCAGACACGAGTGGAAGCTGCTGTCTTAAATAGTCTTACGCCGGTTTCAAAAGCTGATATTGTGAAAATTCTTCCTGACGTTAGTGCAACTACAGTTGAAGCTGTACTCGGACGGATGGTTAAAGAAGGCGCAATACGCAAAATTGGTTCAGGAAGAGGAACAAGATATATCAGAAACTAAGATATCAATATCGACGACTGAGGTTGGTGAGGTCTGACACCACTGACGTAAGACCCCGTTTTATTCGTGAGTTTTCACGGATAAGACGGGGCTTTTTTCTATGAATTGCGCCCGTAGAAATCGGTGAGCTATTGGACAACAGATTGGACAGGAAAAATGAACCTATCCACATTGCCCACGCATGGTTCTTTCACTATAATAAGGATTCATAAGGACGAAATGCTTTTTGATTTATTGAAAACAGTGCGAAATAACTGATCTGGCATGCGAAAATTCAGTTATTATGAGGGCACTTTGGTGTGAAGGGGAAGTATATGGGCGAAAGTGAGTTCAGCCATCTCCTGCAGGAGCATATGCGGAGAAGGAAGGTCAGCCGCGGCAAACTGGCATCGGAAGTTGGCATCGGCCCTGTTATTTATAAGTATGTCGATGGGACGAGACCAGTCCCAAATCTGGAAACTGTTGAGAAGATGGCAGACTGCCTCCAGCTCTCGATTCGTGACCGGAAGGAACTGATCCATGCGTGGCGGGTTGACACCTACGGGCAGGCACGCATGGAACGATGGAAGCATGTCAGTGAGTTTTTTCGCCATTTTCAGGCGGATCCTATGGTAGAGCCGATCTTCTCATTTCAGCCCGCAATTGAAGAACGAAAAGAGAGCATCTCATTTTTATACAGCGATTTTGATGTGCAGCAGGCAATTCTGGCCGTCATAGAGGAGGAGTCTCACAAAAACGGGGGGGGCAATATTTTTGCTGTGATGTCCGCAGATGGCCGGAAATTGATTGAATGTTTTTATATCGCGGAGTCGCATTTGAAACAGCTTCACATTCATCATGTTCTGAAGCTGTCCGTGCATGCAAAAGATGCGGACAGGCAGGAAGCAGGGGGGAAGAAAGTGCCGGAGTCCCTGCAGCTTCTGCAGCAGACTATCTCACTGAATTTAAAATCTCCGAATTATGAGTCCCGCTATTTTTACTCCGACAATGTGCAAAGCGAGCACTGGCCGTTAAATGCAAGCTTTATTCTTTCGGACAAACGCGCCGTGATCTATGGAGAAGGCGGCCGGGGGTTATGCGGCATTTACGCAAAGGACCCGGGGCTTGTCCGCTATTTAAAGAGCCTGTTTGATGAGATCAATCACGAGACGCAGCCATTTCTTATCAGATCGATGTCGCTGGAAGAAGTACTTGATAACGTGTATCCATATGGGGCTGCGGAAGAAATACGGCCGCTTTATGCTTATACTGAGCAGCCGTGCCTGAGCGACTATCTGACAAAATATCTGATTGAAAAATATGGCCGGATGGATACAGTTTCGCTGGAAGTTTTGCAGGCTTACATGAAATTCCTTCAGAGCTATCAAAGTGAAGGAAGATTTCCGGTGCGGGAATATTCTTATATTTCAGGCATCGAACGGTTTTTGAAGACCGGCCGGATCGATGAGATTCCGGAAAATTTATATACGCCGCTGGAAATGAAAGACCGGATCGCCATTGTAGAAGCCTGGCAGAAGACGCAGAAAGATCACCGGACAAAATTTCTCAGAGAAACTGTTCACAGAAATGCCTTCCTGGAGGTTGTGCTCTGGAAGCGGGCGATGACGATTGATTTTATAGAAAAAGGTGAGTACTGCAAGTTCATGACAGAGGAGCATGACCTGATTGAAAGCTTCACGGACTATTTCGAGCATCTGGATCCTGAGCTGATTCTGTCGGACGAAGAGGCGGACCGTCAGATCAAGGGGCTGCTGGATGAGGCGAGGAAGAGCCTGTGAAATCGCTGCCGCATTTCCGCACGAAACCAGTTTACATCCCATCCACACTGGCTGGGGTGCGGCAGCTTATATTCCTTTTATCCCTCCTGTGCATCACCGTTCGCTGGTTGGTGGTGCACAGGACTCTT
>JBJEMO010000226.1:0-5129 GCA_051879715.1 Bilifractor sp. | reverse complement strand
TGCTACCAAAACTAATCTCTGTCATCATTTATCCCATAAGATTTGTGATTGACCCGAAAAAAATCCTCAGCGAAAAAAGTCCGCTGTTTGGACGACGGACCAATCAGATCTTCTTGAAGCCTTTCCGTTATCTGGAAAGTGCGGAATTTACGCCATCCTATACGTACGAGGAGAAGGCAGTCGTGTACGGGGTGACCGGGGGAGTGGCGAAATATCTGTCTCTGTTTGATGATACCCAGTCTCTTGACGATAATTTGAAACGACATTTTTTCAGGACGTCCGGATATTTGTACGAAGAACCGTCCAACCTTCTGACACAGGAGTTCCGTTCGGTTGGTACCTATAATATCATTATTGAGGCCTGCGCGGCCGGTGCCGGGAAGGTTAACGAAATTGCGGATAAGACGCATCTCTCATCGTCTGCGGTGACGTCAGCGCTGAAGAACCTCGAAACAGTTGGGATCATTTCCCGGATTTCTGCTATTACGGACGAGTCTAATAAAAAGAAGACCCGCTATGAAATAACAGACGGTATGTACCTGTTCTGGTATACATTTGTCTCCCCCGGACTTACTGCTATTGAAATGGACAGAGGCAATAGATTTTATGAAAAGGCAGTTAAGCCGAAGCTGCATGAATTCATGGGCGGTATTTTTGAGTCGATGTGCCGGGATTATGTTCTGATGGAGGGCCTTGATGGCAAGCTGGGCTGCTTCGTGACGCGGGTTGGAAAATGGTGGGGCCCGGGATATGATCATATTCCGACGGATATCGATATTGTCGGAATCGACACGACATCGGGCAAGGCTGTTCTCGGTGAATGCAAATTCAGAAATGAACCGATCGACAAGCCTATGGTTGAGGCCCTGCTTGCCAGGAAGGGACTGATCAGCAGAAAATATACGGAGGTGCAGTTTCTGTTCTTTTCACTCTCCGGCTTCACGGAATGGGTGCGCAAGCATGCATCGGAGCCTGATTTCCTGCTTTTAACACTGCAAGATCTGTATGCAGAAAGTTGAAGGATATCCGGGCTACTCTCCCTTGCATGTAAAGGTGCCAGGAACGGATTACATGAGCGGATGTTTTCCAAACTTTATGAACGTGACTGGAGATGGATGCTGGATATTATGCAAGGTATGCAGAACAGACCCGACTTGCGACCTGCTAATTGAAAGGAGGAGAAGCTAATATTTTTGTTAAAGCTGATCGGAAAGATCTTCCTGATTCCGGGGTGCGCTGTTATGATAAGAATGGATGTGAAAAAATTTCCGCATATTGGCTGTTACACTCTATTTTGCAATGATGAATGTGGTTCAGCAAAATGGATGGAGGATTTCGGATATGGCTTTAAGACCCGTGTTTTTTATTCAGGATAACAAGGTGGAAGAGAGAAATGTGGAATTCCAGTGGTTTGCCGGCTTTGCCGTCAGTCAGAAACAGAAATGCATTCGTTCTCTTCATGAAACCATTAATAAAGTGATGCCTGGTGCAGTTCCGCTGGAGATCAGTACAAAATCAGAAGTCTCTCTTGGTAGATTCTTAAGTGCCTTCAATCTGCATCTGGATGGAACTTTTCTTGAAAATGCCTTTCAGTCTTCCAAGGTCTTTGAGCAGGGTGGCCCTTATCAGGATCTTCTGAAAATGAATCCGAGAGATGCCAAGAGAGATCCGAGACTTAAGGAGTCAGGAAAATTGACAGGATTTCGATATGGGGGACATGATTTTCCTCTGCAGCCGTTGACAGCATTTTATGATTACATCTATCTGAAGGCTGTCCTTTACAGCAAGGTTCCTTATGAGAAACTGAAAGAGTATAACGCTTTCACTGACATTGAATTCAATCCCAAGAGGTCCATCAATACTCAGGCCAGGTCCGTAGCCACTATACGCCTGATGCTGGATGAGGGCATTGATATCCCTCAAATGGCAAAAGAACCGGACTCGTTTGTGGCATGGCATAAGTCTCACGTAATTTATGCAGATCGATAAGTTGAGCTTATACATTGATTTACTTTTTGCGAGTTGAAATCAATTTGGATGGAGGCAGAGCATGGAAGCAGAGGACCTTGATCTTAAGTGGGAAGAAATGAAAGAGGCAATTGAGCGGGGGCTGCTCTTTGAGATCAAAACCGGATTCAGAGAGGGTTACAGAGAATATTCTCTGCTGCTGGATGTTGGAAGACAGATTTCCGGTGGCGGTGCTGATCCTGAGGCGGATATGACAACGTATGAATCGTACAGCAGAGATTTTAATCAGGAACTGATGAACGGACTTGAGTTCGCATTTGATAATGACACCGGTGATTCTGAAAAAATTCTTGAAGAAGTATTTCCTGATAAAAACGATCTTGATGAGGCGGACTTCGAGTATGCAATCGATTATGAGCGGAAGAGGCTGCATGATATAACCGATGACAGGATTACTTCCGGTAATTGAGAGGAGGCACTTTTGAAATATCATTCTACCCGCCAGCCCAAGAAAATGCTCCTTTATGACATCCTGGATATTCTGAAAAGGTACTCGGATGAGGACCATCGTCTGAGCCAGAAGGAGATCGCGGATATTCTGGAGCGGGAATATCAGATGAAGTCGGACCGCAAGTCCGTCCGGAAAAACCTGATGGAGATCATGGACCTTGGCTATGAGCTGAACTACAGTGAAACGATCCGTATGATGCCTGTCAAAGATCCTAAGACCGGTGAAAAATGTATGGAGGAGACGACCATCCTTTCTGATTTTTATCTAGAGAGGGAGTTTACAGATGGAGAACTCAGGCTTCTGATCGACAGTCTGCTCTTTTCCAGGTACATCCCTTACAGCCAGTGTAAGGAGCTGGTAGAAAAGCTGGAAGGCTTGTCCAATGTTTACTTCAAGTCCAGGGTTGGCTTTATCAGCAGGATGCCGGTCGGTGAAAGGGACAATCATCAGCTCTTCCTGAATATTGAACTTCTGGATGAGGCAATCAGCAAAGGCCGCAAGGTGTCTTTCAAGTATCTGGAATACCGGACCGACAAAAAGCTCCACCCAAAGCAGAGGGAGGATGGAAGGGAGAGAATCTACATCATCACACCTTATCAGATGGCAGCCAGGGAAAGAAAATACTACCTGATCTGCAACTATGACAAGTATGACGATATTTCCAACTACCGCCTTGACCGGATCACGGATCTGAAAATACTGGATGAGCAGGCAAAGCCCTTTAAGATTCTCAAATGGTCAAATGGCGGGAGTCTGGATCTGGCAGACTATATGAAGGAACATCCCTATATGTTCGCTGCGGACAATATCCATGCAAAACTCCGCATCACAAAGTCTATGATCGGAGAAGTCATCGACACCTTCGGCAAGGACGTGAACTTCACAGATGAGAAGCAGGACTGCGTCACAGTATCTGTATACAACAATGAGATGGCAATAGAAGAGTTCGTGAAAAGATATCTGCCGGATGTAGCAGTACTTGAGCCGAAGAGATTGCAGAAAAAATTGCTGGAAACAGTGAAAACCTTTTTAGCAAGTGAAAACAATATGGATAAGTAAGATACTGAGAGAAATTGAAACATTCAGGAAAGTAAGGAAAAGGAGAAAAATAGTTGAATAAAACAGTTACGATTAAACAAAATGAATTTGAGCTTTTATTTGTAGGAACATTTGGATGTTCTTTTGAAACCATTAGGGAACAAAAGGTTGAAAATGATGAGAAAGGTGCAATAAGGTGGCTGGCGCAGAGAGCATATAGAGACTTTAACAGGACAATGCGATTTAAGAAGGATAACCTATGTAGCGAGGAAGAAGAACTCAAAGAAAATTTTTCAGAAGAATGCGAACTATCCTGGGTGTGTGATTATTGTCGGGATCTGATTAAGTCAAATAGTGAGAATTTTTCAGTTGAGCATGATAAGAAATGTCAGGAACTCGCTGATAATATCAATACTAAATTCCAGGATATTCTAAAGGAGGACTTTACGTTTGGTCAGGCTCAGAAATGGATCAATATGACAATCAAGTATATGCTGCTTACTGGAATTTGGGACGATGAACTTCCAGAAGGATTTGAAAAATATGTGGATATACCTGTGGACAGTCTGATCCTGCAGGCTGCTGCAGATACTTCGATAAGTGGCCTTGATAGGGTAATAGAAGTATATGTAAAGCATGATTATAATGAGGAAGACTTGCAGAAAATGTCACCCTATCGCGAATATAAATCTCAGCCGTGGAGCAAGTGGAATATGATCGATTACAGGCATTTTATTGATGATATCAGGAAAGCTGTTGCTGAAAGCCAGAAATTTAAATCTTTGTATGAATGGGAAAACTTTATTTGGCCAATTATGGCTGCTTCTAAATGATGAAAAGATCTTAGTTTTGACCGCTGCGTTTCAGATAGAGACGCAGCATTTTTGTTATATGGCATGACACCTATTGCGTGGTCGATAAATGAGATGAGGAAAAATAATCGCATGCTTAGTTTTATTCTGTTTACAGACAGAAAGGAAAGGTGCATGTCATGTTGTTCTACAAGATAATATTTAGTGGAAAGTATGAGCCTGATCATCTGGAGGATGACGAAGAAAAAAAGATCCGGGAGGTAAAGCTGTCACTGGAAGACCGCAATGACATCTGCTCGGCAACGGCAGATTTTAACGCCAGACAGGCTGGCCGGTGCTGTTTCGTTTCCGAGATTAAGAAGGAGAAAATTACTGTCTGTCTGTCATCCGAGGAAAAGATGGATCCGGATTTTATCCGTACATTTCTGCAAGAGGCAGGTTTCAAAATTGATGGGGATACGCCGAAATCTGAAGAAATCACATTCCGGGAAGCAAAGCACATGGCGAACCGCGCAGAAAGCCATCATTGGATCAGTGATACTTCGGAGATTCCCTGGATGGAGGATATCGATGTCTATGGCCCAAGGTTTCAGGAAGAGATCATAACGGACAGCAGATTATCTTCTGACCAGAATTTCAGCTATATGTCTGCTTCGTTGTCTGAGGAGCTGGAAAGAATTCATCAGATCGGAAAACAGAAATATTTCTACGGACATCCGGTGCATTATCTGATCTGCACGGACAGTGAGGAGTTCTGCCAGCATGTATGTTTTACTCTTGTCAAAGCCCTGTATGATGCC
>JBJEMO010000225.1:0-5139 GCA_051879715.1 Bilifractor sp. | reverse complement strand
TTAAAGATAAGCCGAAATTCTTTCTGGCCTCTACTTCAGATGTCGGATATATAAAGAACTTTTATGATGTAACAGATAAAGAGGATCCTAAATATTGGGAACACTTTTTTGCAAACGAAATAGATACTCTTTAAGGAATGGCTCTATCAGATGTCATAGATGATCCGGAAAACTGGCTGGTAAATAATAAAGAAATCATCGAGCAATACCTTGAATTTCAGCAAACGGAAGAATACCAAAATTCAGATGGAGCTAAGCTTAAGAAAGTGTTAAAGAAGTTCAATCAAGAGCAGGGATATAACAGCGTTTTCATTCCTGCAATGAGAAAACTCAGTCCTGCTTATGATGAATATTTTTTAAAGCTGCAGAAAGCGGATCGGGCCTTTTCACAACGTTATCAGCAATAAACAAGTTAACATGTCGCATACAAATGAATAACCATCGTAAACCGGGGATAACGCATTGCAGCGCTCTCCGGTTTCTTGTTGCCCGGAAACAGCGGGCCTTATCGATACCGCATCATCCGATGCGGAATACATAGCAGTCAGACGTTACCTGTGAGGACATCTGGCTGCTTGTTTTGTTTTCGGGATCTGGTTGAACGGGGACGGTGCAGACGCACGAGATGATGGAAGTCCTTTGCATCACCGGAGAAAGAAAACAAAAGAATCACATCCATATGCATAACCGGAAAGGTACAAATCAAAGGAGGAACATATGGAACTTTTTTAACTCGGCAGTAGGCGTACTTCAGACACTCGTGATTGCTCTTGGTGCAGGTCTTGGTATCTGGGATGCCATCAATCTCATGGACGGCTACGGCAATGACAAGCCCGGTGCAAATGCTCATGTGCCACAAAGAAACACGCAAGAGTTTGATTGACAGCATCCACTATTCCATAGCAACAACGGTACTACAAAATAAGACAAAGCACTTGACTCTACATCTGTTGTAGATTTTATGATATGGGTAGTTTAACAAAAAAGAAGGATTAGGCAATATGGAAAAGAACCTTACTACCGGCAGTGTGTTCAAAAATGTTGTATTATTCTCATTGCCGTATCTGCTCTCGTATTTTCTTCAAACGCTCTATGGCATGGCTGACCTATTTATCATCGGACAGTTCGAGGGTGTGGCCAGTACTACCGCTGTTTCTATCGGCTCACAAGTGATGCATATGCTTACGGTTATGATTGTAGGGTTATCGATGGGAACAACCGTCAGCGTCGGTCAGGCAATCGGCGCGGGCAACCGGAAACAGGCAGCAAGAGACGTAGGCAATACCATTGTATTGTTTATGGCGGTGTCTGTCTCTTTGATGGCTGTTCTGCTCATGCTGGTGCACCCCATTGTTTCGGCCATGTCCACTCCGGTGGAAGCTGTTAACGGAACAATAGCATATCTGACGATCTGTTTTATCGGCATTCCTTTTATCACAGCGTATAACATCATCAGCTCCATCTTCAGGGGGATGGGTGACAGCAAGAGCCCGATGTATTTTATTGCAGTAGCCTGTGCTGCCAACATTGTTCTGGATTACATATTTATGGGCTGTCTGCATCTTGGACCGGCAGGTGCCGCCCTCGGCACAACAGTTTCTCAGGCCATCAGTGTCGCTGTTTCGTTGATCGCTATTATCAGAAGAAAGAGTATTGTCCTGAGAAAAGATGACTTAAGACCGCTTCGCCCGGTGATGGGAAAGATATTGAAAATTGGTGTTCCCATTGCCATTCAGGACGGATTGATCCAAATCGCTTTTATCGTCATCACAGTCATTGTCAATCACCGCGGCCTGAATGAGGCAGCGGCAGTTGGAATTGTGGAAAAGGTGATTAGTTTCCTGTTCTTAGTGCCATCCTCAATGCTCTCTACTGTCTCAGCACTGGGTGCGCAGAATATCGGTGCCGGAAAACCTGAACGGGCGGTTCAGACTCTCCGGTATGCTGTGATGATTGCTGTGGGATTTGGTATGATCGTCTCAATTGTTGTTCAGTTTACGGCAGAGCCAATCGTCTCTCTGTTCACCGATCCAAGCACGGCAGACGGCGCGAGTGTAGTCCGTTTTGGCGCGCAATATATACGTGGCTACATTTTCGACTGCATTTTTGCAGGCATCCACTTCAGCTTCAGCGGATACTTCTGTGCCTGCGGAAAGTCCGGACTCTCGTTCCTGCACAACATCATCGCAATTGTGCTGGTGCGTATTCCCGGCGTCTATCTGACTTCGAAGCTGTTCCCGTACACACTTTTTCCGATGGGACTGGCCACGGCAGCGGGATCCCTGTTATCCGTAGTCATCTGCGTCATCGCCTTTACGATTATACGCAGAAAGGACAGGAAACTACTGTCTGCAGATTGATCATATGGAGTTAAAACCTATGGACAGAAAAAAATTGTTCCCCATCGGGGAGGTGTCCAGGCTGTTTCATATCAGTGTCAGCAGCCTGCGGCATTATGAGAAAATCGGACTGTTAACTCCCGCATATATCTCTCCGGATTCCGGCTACCGCTATTACGGAACAGAACAATTTGAGGTGCTGAACACGATCCGATATCTTCGTGTACTGGATATGCCTTTATCTGAGATTGAGGATTTTCTGAAGAACAGAGACATAGACCGTATCGAAGAAAAGCTCCGTCTGCAGAAGCAGGCAGCACTCCAGAAACAGCGGGAATTGAAACGCATTGAGCAGAAGATTGATCATCGACTGAGTTGGTTAACAGATGCTGAGAATACGCCGCTCGACACCGTCTCTCTGATCACAGTTCCGGCTTGCCGCCTTGTGTGGATGGATGATCCGCTGAAAGTCGAGGGCTATGCAGACATGGAAGCACCGATCCGTCAGCTGGATCAGTCCGACGCAGAGGCCGTGGTTTTTCTCGGAAAGGTCGGACTGGGTATTTCGGCGCAGCACCTGAAAAAGGCAGAGACAGAACAGTATGATGGCATTTTTCTGATTTTGGATCAGGAGGATATTTTCACTGGCAAAACGATGGAAGTGCCGGAAACCAGCTGCGTGCGGCTGCGCTTCAGAGGAAGTCATACAGAGGCACAGCCACAGTACCAGAAGCTTCTGCAGTATATTGATGAGAAGAAGATGCAGATTGTTGGCTTTTCGCGTGAAGTCACGCTCATTGACTACGGCGTTACCAACGATACGAAAAAATTTGTGACTGAAATATGTATTCCGGTCAAGTGCAGATAAGAAGGGCATAAAATGAGATTCGTTATAAAAAATAATTTTTGAAGAACTGCCGCGTGCCTGTATTGCTTGTTACGCAGCGTCATGTTGCATAATACATGGCGAAAGGAGGCAAAGGCTATGTCAAAATACTCGACAGGAGAGGTTGCAAAGCTCTGCAGCGTCACTGTCCGGACGGTCCAGTACTATGATACAAGAGGGATCCTGATTCCCAGCGAACTTTCCGAAGGCGGGAGACGGCTCTACTCGGAAGACGATCTGAAGCGCATGAAGATTATCTGCTTTCTGCGTGAACTGGATCTTCCCATCGGCGCGATTGCTCAGATCCTGAAGGAAGAGCATCCTGAAAAGGTGATCTCCCTGCTGATCGAACAGCAGGAGAAGGCTCTTTCAGATGAAATCACTGACAAAGAGGAAAAGCTTCTGAAGCTCCGAGAGCTGAAAAACGGACTGAAAGGCAAAACAGAATTCTCCCTCGAAACGATCGGTGACATAGCCGTCATTATGGAAGGCAGGAAAAAGCTGAAGAAACTGCATCTGATGATGCTCCTGACCGGGCTCCTGGTCACGGCGCTGCAGTGTTTTTCCATCATCTTCTGGATCGTCAAAGGTATCTGGTGGCCGTTCATTATCTGGCTCCTGGTGGCGATCCCCTGGGGGATCCTGATCAGCCGATACTATTTCGCACATGTGAAATACATCTGTCCGGAATGCCATGAGGTATTTAAACCCACACTGAAGGAAGCCTTCTGGGCAAATCATACCCCCACAGCCCGAAAGCTTACCTGCACTTCCTGCGGTCACAAAGGCTTCTGTGTGGAAGTCTGGGGAGGTGATGGCGAATGAGCGTATTTGATAATATTGTCATCGGTAAAAGCGCCGTTCCATCTCTGACCATCACCGTTATTCTGATGATCGCGATCTCCGTATGCTTTTTCATCTGCTGGCGCAGGAAGCATAAAGAACAGACAAAGATTAGCTGGCTCATTGCCGGTGCCGCCGGTTTTGTCATTTCTGCACGGATGCTGGAAGCGGGCGTACACTATTTCTGCATCGTGGCAGACAATCCTGTTTCGCGCTTCATTAACGGAAACACAGCCGCCTTCGTCCTTTATGGGATCACGATGGCAGGGATTTTCGAAGAATGCGGACGGCTTATCATTCTGAAATACATTCTGAAAAAGGACCGTACCCGTGAAAATGCGGTGATATACGGAATCGGCCACGGTGGGATCGAGATCCTGACGGTCTTTCTGCCTGCTATGATCCTCTATCTTGCCATCGCAGTAATGTTTTTTCAGGGAGATACGGAGACCGCGCTTAAGACCCTGAATATTACGGAAGAGACCGCGGCCGCAGCGCTTCCTTCCGTACAGGCAGCTGCTGCGTTTGACTACGCCATGATGGCCATGAACGTCATGGAGCGGCTGCTGGCGATGTTAATACATATCGGACTTACGGTCATCGTATATTACGGTGTTGTCAATGCAAAGAAGCTCTGCCTGCCCGCGGCCATTCTGCTGCATATGCTGGCAGATACCTTTCCGGCGCTGTATCAAAGAGGCATTCTGCCTCTGTGGGCAGTTGAAATATGGATTGCCTTCTGGACACTGATGATGATGCTTATTGCGGCTAAGCTATACAAAAGAATGTCGGAAATTGTTCATTAGCAATTCAAACACTTCATGCAGGCAGGGAAACAGTGCGATTGCAGACGGACAATGCAACCAGATGCAACAAAATACGTGATAAATTGTCATGTACGGTTAGTGGAACCCGCCGCAATCAGACTTTACAATATTCATGAAAGTCATATTTCCGGAGGACCACATGGATATTGTAGAAGTAAAAAATATCTGTAAGACCTATCAGTCTTTTCAGATGAAAGACGTGTCTTTTTCGCTGGAAGAAAGCAGGATCACCGGATTCATCGGG
>JBJEMO010000224.1:0-5174 GCA_051879715.1 Bilifractor sp. | reverse complement strand
CCTGAGGGAAGAGTCAAGCCGTGGGGTACATGTCACGCAGTGATGGCAGCCCGTGAGCTTTTGGACGGGTCTTTTGCAGTAATCAACAGCGACGACTACTACGGAGCAGATGCATTTGCTAAAGTGTACGATTTCCTTGCCGAAAATGATGACGAGCGTACATTTTGCATGGCAGGATACTATGTTGAAAACACCCTGTCAGATCAGGGTACAGTGACACGCGGTGTCTGCATGACTGAGGGTGGATACCTGACAGAAATTGATGAAACCAAGGAAATCGGACGTGGCGAAGATGGGGTGATTACCGGTGCAGGCGGCAAGGTGATTCCTGAAGGAACTGTTGTGTCCATGAACTTCTGGGGATTCACAGGTGCAATGATGGATGAAATGGTTTCAGGTTTCCCTGCATTCCTTGATGCTGCCATGAAAAACGATCCGATGAAGGCTGAGTATCTGCTTCCGATTGAAGTAGGCAGATTGCTTGGTGAAGATAAATGCCGTGTTCGTGTGCTTGAAGCGGCAGATAAATGGTATGGTGTGACTTACAAGGAAGATAAGGAAATCGTGACGGATGCTTTCAGGAGGATGAAGGCTGAGGGCAAGTACCCGCAGAGGCTTTGGGGATAATTCGGGAGAATACAATGAGAATAGAAATTACCGGAACTGATATAAATAAAGATACACTGACGAAGCGCTGCGATGAAATGGTAGAGTGGCATCAGCTGCTCATGTCTGATGACGAGACTCACCTTGGAGGCGATTTCAAAGGCTGGGTGAAACTGCCCGGCAACATCGACAAGGAACTGGTGGACAGCATCATTAAAATAGCAGAAGACATCAGAGACAAGTGTACACTTTTCATAGTAGTGGGTATCGGTGGCTCGTTCCTCGGTGCCAAGGCAGTAATTGATGCGCTTAACGGAAGCCGTGAAGGATGGCCTGAGGTGGTTTTCGCTGGGTTCAACATGAATGGTGCCTACATAAGCAAGCTCAAAAGGAGAATCGCCCGTGAATCGGTCTGCATGTGCGTTATAAGTAAATCAGGGCGTACCGTTGAGCCGATGCTTTCCTATGCGGTTCTCAAGGATCTGATGTTTGCCAAGTACGGATACCAGGAGGCTCGCAGGAGAATCTTTGTTATTACAGACGAGAAAAAAGGCGACCTGAGGCCGGAAGCATTCGAAAACCAGTTTGAATCTTTCGTGATTCCGGATAACGTTGGAGGCAGGTATTCGGTTCTAACTCCGGTGGGGCTGCTGCCGATTGCAGTGGCAGGTCATGACATCAGGAAGCTACTGGATGGAGCTTATGACATGCAGTGCGGCTACTGGGGAGCCGATGGAAAACTGCTTTCCTATGCGGCAACCAGGACGATTCTGCAGGAAAAAGGCAAGTGTCTTGAAATCTTCGAGTACTTCGAAGGGAACCTGAGATACTTCGGTGAATGGCTCAAGCAGCTGTTCGGGGAGACCGAAGGTAAGGATGGAAAGGGCGCATATCCGGCGTGCTTGTTTTTCTCGAGAGATCTTCACAGTATCGGTCAGTTTCTGCAGCAGGGCAGACAGATGTTTTATGAAACTGTAATCAGGATTGCCAAAAGCAATGAAGATATGGTCATCCCGTGGTATGCAGGCTATCCGTATGCCGGTAAGACCATGGAGCAGATAAACGAATGCGCTGAGGAAGGTGTTATCCGTGCACACCGCAAGGCCGGTATCCCGATTAATGAGATTCACATCGACGAGCTTAACGAGTTTACCGTTGGGCAGCTTATATATTTCTTTGAGATGTCTGCGGCACTGTCAGCGTATGCTATGGGGCTCAATCCGTTCGACCAGCCGGGCGTTGAGGATTACAAAAAAGAAATGCAGTATCTTATTGAGAAACTGTGATTTAACGAGGTGTTTTGAGATGAATTATCGTGATATATATGAATTATGGTGTGAAAAGGTAACGGATGCTGAGCTTGCAGCGGAGCTTGTTGCCATGGCGGATGATGAGAAGGCTATAGAGGATGCTTTTTATACGGAGCTGTCGTTTGGGACTGCAGGACTCCGTGGCATCATTGGGGCAGGTACAAACCGCATGAACATTTACACTGTGGCAAAGTCGACCCAGGGGCTTGCTGATTATCTTAATAAGAAGTACGATGCTCCGACAGTTGCTATAGCCTACGACAGCCGTATTAAGTCAGATGTGTTTTCTCAGGTTGCTGCAGGTGTTCTGGCGGCAAACGGGATTGGCGTCCATCTGTGGCCGCAGCTGATGCCGGTTCCGGCACTTTCCTATGCGGTCCGTGCGCTTGGAGCATCAGCAGGTATCGTAGTGACAGCATCACACAACCCTTCAGCCTACAACGGGTATAAAGTGTACGGTGCTGACGGCTGCCAGATTACGACGCAGGCTTCAGAAGAAATTCTGGCAGAAATCACGAAGCTTGATATGTTCGAAGACATAAACACGTGCCCTTTCCATGAAGCAGTTGAAGATGGCAAGATAAAATACATCAGCGATGATGTTTATACGGATTTCATTGAGGAAGTGAAAAACAGGTCGGTCCTGTTTGGCGAAGAAGTGAACAAAGACATTGCCATCGTCTACACTCCGCTGAACGGTGCGGGGCTGGGACCGGTGACACGGGTTCTTAAGGAATCCGGCTATACGAATATTACAGCTGTAAAGGAACAGGAGCAGCCGGACGGAAACTTCCCGACTTGTCCGTACCCGAACCCTGAAATCAGGGAGGCGATGGAGCTTGGTATTGAATACGCCGGTCAGTATGATGCGGATCTGTTGATTGCGACAGACCCTGACTGTGACAGAGCGGGGATAGCCGTTAAAGATTCGAAAGGCGAATACGTGCTTCTTTCCGGGAACCAGACGGGAGCACTGCTTTTGGACTACATATGTTCACAGCGCACAAAGCACGGTAAGATGCCTGAAGAGCCGGTGTTCATCAAGACTATTGTGACCACAGAGCTGTGTCAGCAGATTGCGTCAAGCTATGGCGTTGCGACGAAAAATGTCCTGACCGGATTCAAGTATATCGGTGAGCAGATTGGTGAGTTGGAGTCGCAGGGTCGTGCGGATTCTTATATATTCGGATTTGAAGAGTCATATGGATACCTGTCTGGGACTTATGTGCGCGACAAGGATGCGGTGAATGCGGCGTTCCTGATTTGTGAGATGTTTTGTTATTATGCTGACAGGGGCATCAGTCTGCTGGATAGGCTGGATGCACTATATCAGAAGTTCGGGTACTGTGTGAATAAGGTTCATTCTTATGGATTTGAAGGGGCTGCGGGCTTCGAGAAGATGCAGTCGATTATGGATGATTTTCGTGGAGTGTCAGGAGAGTTGGTCGGCAGAAAGATTGGGTCGAAGCTTGATTACAGCGAGGGGATCGACGGGCTGCCGAAATCCAATGTGCTGCAGTTTTATCTGGAGGATAACTGTTCGGTGATTGTGCGTCCGAGCGGTACGGAGCCGAAGATAAAGGTTTATATTACGGTAAGTGCAGAGTCTGGGGGAGCTGCAGAGGCGGCAGAACAGGAATTGAGTAAGAGGATTGAAGGGCTGATGCAATAAAGTTTTAAAATTATATCAGTTTTGATATAATGAAAAAAGCAAGGGAGCTATACACTATATATTATAATAATAGTGCTATTGTAATAATGATGCGACGATAGAATCAATAGTATTGGCTATGTGTATAACCTGTCGAATGATTTGAAATAAAAAATGGTGATTAGAAGGATATTTATGTCATGGAAAGAATGCGATTTGAAATGTACTGGAGTTATTATATTTCAATTGAAAATATGTTAAAAAAGACTAGTCAATTTGTTTCGCCATCAAAGGAAAACGAAAAAACATATTCTGATGAGTTTGCAAAGATTATATTGTTATCTTGTTCTGAAATAGATTCTATACTAAAGTTGCTTTGCGAGCTAAATGGCATTATACGTGATGAAAAAAAGTATAATATGAATATATATGTCGAAGCTATATCGAAAATTAGAATGGTAACGGAATTGGCTTATACTCCAAAACTGTATACATCTGCAAATGAAATATCACTTGTTGTTTTCCCTTTTAAAAATTTAAAAATGGATAAGCCATATGCAGGTTTAGACTGGTGGAAGGACTATCAAAGCATAAAGCACAATAGGATTGAGAATGCAGAATGTGGAAATTTGTACAATGCGGTATCGGCGGTATCTGCACATTATATTTTGGTAAGAGCATTAATTGAATTTTTGAACGAGAATGATGGGAAAGAATATGTAAGACGTCATAATTGGTCAGATTATTTAATTCCATGTGTTTGATAAAGTTTATTATGATAGTATTTGATTGTTGTACAGTGATACCAATAATCGCATAGAAAAATATAGGATTTGTAACCCTAATTTATTGTAGAGGAGAATTATAATATGGGATTTACGATTATACCAGAAGTAAATAGCTCTCAGGAATTTATTGAGATTGCTCAAGATTTTTCAAATCCGTTAGATTTGGTAAGAGAGGGAATAAGTAATGGGTTTGATGCTCATGCAAAGAATATGTCATTGAATTTTAGCGTAATTTCTGACTGTGGAGAGAGAGTTCTTAAAATTGAAATCATTGATGATGGAGACGGAATGGATGAAAAGGGTTTAAAGTCGTTCTTTGATTTAGGGAATTCAATGAGAAGAGATAATAAGGATGAAACTGGCGCAATTGGAGAAAAAGGGCATGGAACAAAGGTATATTTTAATAGTAAAAAGATTGAAGTAATTACTGCAAAAAGTGGTGTAAAGTACCATGCAGTAATGGATGAACCAAAGAGAAATTTGTTTAATCATGTAATTCCTACTGTTAGTGTAACTAGTGAAAAAAACGAAGAAGATATGAAGGGCAGTAGGATTATTGTTTATGGTTATAATGAAAATAGACGAGATAAATTCACGCACGCACAATTAAAGGATTATATTTTATGGTTCACTAAATTTGGTTCTGTTGAACGTTGTTTTGGCATTGAAGAAAATGCAGGTGTTAAATTGAAATTAAAAGGTGTTGATGCTGAAAATTTCGAAGAAATTAGCTTTGGTCATGTGTTTCCAGATGAGAGTAAAAGTGTTAATGATTTGTTTAATGAGTATTTGGTTGACGCTCCGAAGTGGTATTGTAAA
>JBJEMO010000223.1:0-5190 GCA_051879715.1 Bilifractor sp. | reverse complement strand
ATTCTCGCGATCAACATTATTGGCAGCTTCGCATAAAACCAGCTAACTGTCCGTAGTTACTCACTCCAAAGGCCTGCATGAGAAGTGCCCTCCTGACACACCAGTGAACTGTAACTAACATAGAGTCTGAGGTATAAATAGATATGTCATCCAAAGCATCCGCTGTTTCCGCAGAAAAAACCGGAAAAAATGAAGTAGATATGATTCACGGTGCACTGGTCAGCAAGATTCTGCTATTCGCACTTCCGATAGCCGCTGCCAGCATCCTGCAGCAGCTGTTCAATTCTGCGGACTCTGCCGTCATCGGTCAGTTTTCCTCCCCTGAGGCTCTGGCTGCCGTAGGATTGAACGCGGAACCCATCGGCATCATTCTCGGTCTGATCACCGGTCTCTCGGTTGGTGTCAATGTACTGATCGCCAGATTCATCGGTATGAACCGCAGAGACGCGATCTCACCGGCAATACACACCTCCATGCTCTTTAGCCTGATTGCAGGTCTGATTCTGATGGCTGCGGGTCTCCTGGCTGCAAGACCGCTTCTGGTGCTGATCTCAACCCCTGAAAACATTCTGGAGCTTGCCACCCGCTATCTGAAAATCTATATTATGGGCACACCCCTTATCGTCATCTATAACTTTGCCAGCGCAATCCTGCGGGCCAGGGGAGATACCAGAAGACCGCTGTATGCGCTGATCGCATCCGGAATCCTGAACGTAGTCCTGAATCTGTTCTTCGTCATTGTGTGCGACCTGAATGTAACCGGTGTGGCGCTCGCAACCGATATCTCCAATGGCGTCAGCGCTGTGCTTGTCGTTATTTTTCTGATGCGGGAAACCGGAGAATTTCATCTTTCGCTTCGAAGACTCCGGATCGGGGGTTCCGACCTGAAATTCATTCTGGCAGTAGGACTGCCTGCAGGTATACAGGAGGCTGTATTCTGTGTATCCAATGTGTTCATTCAGGCAGCAATTAACGGCTTTGGCTCTGACGCAATTGCCGGAAGCGCAGCTGCCCTGAACTTCGAATATTTCGGCTACTTTGCTGTTGCCGCTTTTTCTCAGGCAGCCACGACCTTTGTCAGTCAGAACCACGCCGCCGGCGATGAAAAGCGTTGCAGCCGGATTACCCTCTACTCTATTCTGTTCGGCTTACTTTTTGGTGCGCTGCTCAGCGTTCCGGCAGCACTGTCCGGTACCTTTTTCATGCGTATCTTCTCATCGAAGGAGGCCGTACTCCTTTATGCCGTGCGCAGAAACCATCTTGTCCTTCTGTGGGAATCACTTGTCACTCTGTATGAAATTCCTGCTGCAGTCCTGAGAGGACGTGGACATTCTCTTCTGCCATCGGTAGAAATTCTGTGCGGTACCATTGTTTTCCGGCTGATCTGGCTGTTCACCATATTTGCTCAGCATCCCACCTTTGAGATGCTCTGCCTGGTATGGCCGGTGTCCTGGATTATTACCGCAATAGCGCTGTATCTGTCGATCTTCATTCTGAAAAAAAAGAATACCTACTGATTATCAGGAAATTATTGTTTTCCCGCACTGGCTTTCCATACCGCTATGGCAGCAATGCTTCCCGAATATAGCGCCTGCGCAGAGCTTCAGCGACATGCCGGTCCGGAAACCGGTGCGCACCCAGAGACCGCACCGGCATAATACCCATCAGGGCATTTGTGATAAACATGCCGGTAAAGGATGAGAGATCCTCCGGCCGGACCACCTGCTCGCGGAATTCGATATTCGTCTCCTTATCCCTTTGCTGTTCCAGGTTACTTGACGTACGGGTTTCTTCCTCCCGTGGAGCGCTGTGCATGCAGGTATTCAGCTGCCGGGGTCTGTCCTTCCTGTTCATCACCGCCTCTTTCTGATGATTGAAGTCCTGCTCTGTGCGCAGCAGAAATTCACGCACGGTTCCCTTCAGAAGCCCGCAGGTTGCGGGCGGCGTCACCACAAGGTTTCCCCTCGTGAAAAAGACATTGCTTACAGACCCCTCACAGATTTCTCCCCTTGTATTCACAAAAACTGCCTCATCATATCCCGTTTTCTGCGTCTGCCGATGGACAAGGATATTGTCCGCGCAGTTCAGGGTTTTATAGTAGATAAACGGGGATGTCTCGTTCCGCAGCACCGGGCTGAACCGCAGTCGGAGTCCCTCCCGAAACTGCTGCTCCGTATAGGGGTTAGTCCGCGTATCAAAGCAAATATTTTTCTCTGTGACCGTCACCTTCAACACGCCATTTTCCCATCCTCCCAATAGGGGAGGATTTCTTTTTTTATGTTCTCTATCGTTTCTGGCATCTTCACTCTTTTCTTCCCTATTTATCCCGGAAGAAATATCTTCACCATCAGCGTTATGCTTAACGACCAGTGTGTTGTCCAGAAAATGATCTATATTTCTCTGCAGCCATGCCTCAAGGCTCCCCTCTTCCCATACCGACTGGCAAGATACACTTTCGTCTTTCTTCGTCCAGTCGAAATCTGAAGAACCTGAAAGACTATCCGCATATTCACCATAACGATCCATTTCCTCCAGATAGCTTCTGTTCTGTATATGCAACGCCCGCAATCCCTCCGCAAGTCTGCGGATATGCAGCTCCTCCAGCACCGGTCTTCCGTGGTGCAGTGCTATCGTTTCAAATAGTCCCATCCCAAAGTAAAATCCATCATCGGCATGTATCATCTTACCCGCCATCCGCTTTCTTCCTTCCCTCTTCTACCGTCTCAAAATTCTCTCTGCCGCTCCACTCTCCTGACAGATTGCGTCAATCAGCGCCGCAGCCTTCTGATTAGTCTCTTCGAACTCAAAAGCCGGATCCGAATCCACTGTGATACCGCCACCAGCTCCAATGGTACATCTGCCGTCCTGACAGACTGCTGTCCGGATCACAATATTAAAATCACAGTCCCCATTTGTCCCCAGATACCCTATGGTTCCGGTATACAGTCCTCTGGCGCTGTGCTCCTGCTCATCAATAATTTCCATCGCCCTGTACTTTGGAGCTCCCGTGATGGAACCTCCCGGAAAAGCCGCCTGCAGCAGGTCCAGTGCGGTATATCCCCGCTTCAGTCTGCCGGTCACATCCGAGATCAGATGGTGTACGGTCGCAAAGCTCTCAATATAGTACATACGAGGCACCTGTACAGACCCTGGCACACAGACACGGTTCAGATCATTCCGTTCCAGGTCCACAATCATCAGAAGCTCACTTTTGTCCTTCTCTGAGTGCTCCAGCTCCTGACGCAGTCTCAAATCCTCCTCCGGCGTAGCTCCCCGTTTTCTTGTCCCCTTGATCGGACTGGTCTCAACTACACCGCCGCGGACCCGCAGGAAACGCTCCGGAGAGGCACAGACGATCTGTCCGTCCGAACCGGACAGGAAAGCACCAAAGGGCGAAGGATTGTGCTCCCGCAGATAACGGAAAATCCGATACGGATCCCCGATATGCTGTGCTGTAATTCTTCGGGTCATATTCATGACATAGATGTCACCAGCCTTCATATATTCAATCAGCCGGTCAATTGTCTGCTCATATTCTTTTTCCCTATAATCTGAAGAAAAAATAATGCCTGAAGAACGTGAATGATAATTGCCTTCATCGGATGCGCTGTTCTCTGTCATCCACTGATGGATCCTCCGCAGATAATCAGACAGATCTTCCCGCCTCTCCTGTGTGCATACCCAGACCGTTTTCTCCTGCAGATCTTCAACCAGATACAGGTCATAAAATACAAATCTTCCCTCCGGCAGGTCATGCACAGAAGCGGAATGCCGGCTTGGAATGCCCATCCTTGCCCGCCCGTAATCATAGCTCAGATACCCGATTGCCCCATCTGTCATGGGAAAGTCTGGAGGAAGAGTTGCAGCATCATCACCGTATGTTTCGACAGACCCGGCGGATTTCCTGCTTGAACCGGTGAATTCATCAGATATGCTGCTACTGTCCCTTGTTACCGTTTTTTCTTCTGCATAATGGCGTGTCAGATAACACTTCAGAAAGTCTAACAGATCTCCCTCCCGACGCTGCCCATTCACCAGGAGGACACCCTGACTCTCCTCCGCCTGAAGATAGGGGTACAATCCGAGTATGGAATATCTGCCATCCCTTCCATTAAGAGACGAGTCCAGAAATGCCCACTCCTCTTTATAGTGCAGCGCATTTTGGATCACCTGTGTCAGTTTTTCCAATGTAAGATCTCCATCCGTCCATTTTCTGATCCTGGTCATGCCCATTTGCTCTTCTCCCTTCCGCAGATCCGGATAAAATTCTCCAGAAGCTCATGACCATAGGCTGTGCACACGGCCTCCGGGTGAAACTGGACACCGTAAACCGGATAAAGCGCATGGTGCATAGCCATGATCGTACCCTGCGCATCCTCCGCATCTATGCGCAGAACCGGCGGCAGCATCTCCCTGGACACAATCAGGGAATGGTAACGGGTCACAGGAAACACTTCCGGAAGTCCTGCAAACAAGCCTGTCCCATTGTTGCGGGCCGGAAGAACCTTTCCATGCATCGGTGCGCTGCCCCGACAGATCCTTGCCCCATAGGTAAATCCGATGATCTGATGGCCCAGACAGACGCCAAGAATCGGAACCCTTCCCTGAAAATACCGGATCAATGCCACGGATGGATCTGCTGCACAGGGTGCCTTAGGTCCCGGTGAAATGACAATGCCGGTTAAACCCGGAATCTTCCGGATACGCTCCGGCGTTGCGTGATCACGGCGGACGACGGCTACATCCTCTCCGAGCTCCTGAAAATAGCTGACCAGGTTATATGTATAGGAATCAAAATTATCAATCATTGCCAGCATGCTGATTTCCTCACTTACTTGTAAACTCACAAAGGCAAAAAAATACCGGGACAAAAGCCGAAGAGCTTTTGCGCTCCGCGTCTTCTGTTCCGGCAGTATTCCTGAAATGTATACTCAGGGCACACCATTTCTTCAGTTTTTATTTTTATCATGATACCACAGGCATACGGGTTATCCAAGAACTGATTTCAAATTCATCCTTCCAGATCATGTCATAAGTTACAGCTCATTAGTCTGCCAGGCAGGGCACTTCTCATGCAGTCCTTTGGAGCGAGTATTACGGACAGTTAGCTGGTTTTATGCGAAATGGCCAATAACGTTGATTGCGAGAATGTTTGAGGAGGGCGGTTTTTGCCCGACGAGTTTCGCAGCA
>JBJEMO010000222.1:0-5246 GCA_051879715.1 Bilifractor sp. | reverse complement strand
TGAGTTAGACCCCATAGGAGTCTAGCTCATCTGATACTAACTAAATGACATTGCAAGTGAACTGTAACCGGTGGTCCGGATCAACAGATACAAAAAATCAGAGTCGTGCAGTTGAGAAACAGAGTCAGGGTGGTACAGGAGAAATAGGAAGGCCTGGAAATCATGAAAAATGTATCATGGGTGGAGGATTGAATCTTGAGCGCGTATGAAAGCTTTGCATCGGTATATGATATGTTTATGGACAACATCGACTACCCGTCATGGTGCAGGTATCTGACCGGATTGCTCAGAAAGCACGGTATTTCCGATGGTCTGGTCTGTGAGCTGGGATGCGGAACGGGAAGCATGACAGAGCTTCTCGCCGGTGCCGGCTACGACATGATCGGTATCGATCAGTCTGTGGAGATGCTGGAGGTGGCCCAGGACAAGAAATATCAGTCCGGTCATGACATTCTGTACCTGCAGCAGGACATGCGGGAATTTGAGCTGTATGGAACTGTGCGCGCCATCGTCAGTGTATGTGACAGTATGAACTACATCCTGACAGAGGAGGACCTGCTGAAGGTGTTCCGTCTGGTGAACAATTATCTGGATCCCGGCGGGCTGTTTATCTTTGATATGAATATGGCAGCCAAGTACAGTAAAATCGGTGACTCCACCATCGCAGAAAACCGGGAAAACGGGAGCTTTATCTGGGAGAACCATTATGACCCGAAGCAGTGTCTGAATGAATATCTGCTCACCCTCTTTATTCCGGAGGAGGAGGATGAAGACGGTGATGAGGAGATAGATCTGGAAGCTGAGCAGGGCAGATTGTTCCGCAGATATGAGGAAGTCCATGTACAGAAAGCGTATCCGCTGGAAAAAATCGTTGCGCTGCTTCAGGAGGCGGGAATGATCTATGAGGGGGCTTATGAAGCCTTTACTGATCATGTACCGGATGAAAGTTCCGGCAGGATCTGCATGATCGCGCGGGAGCACGGGAAAAAGCTGCAGGCATAAGCATCCGGCCTGGGCGGAAGGATTGCATGCTGATAAACAAATACTGATGGACAATCAGAAAAAATAACACAATGGAAGGATCATACATAAAGTGAGCAGAGAACTTCAAGCCAGAGAACTTCAGGAAAAGGATGAAAAGGTGACCGATATGACAGAATGGAAGAAGGACCATATGGATTATATTGTGCGGGCGACTGCCTGCAATGGCGAAATCCGTGCATTTGCCGCAACGACAAGGAATCTGGTGGAACAGGCCAGGCAGATCCATCAGACCAGCCCGGTCTGCACAGCCGCACTGGGACGCCTGCTGACTGCGGGCGCCATGATGGGCATCATGCTCAAGGGCGAGGATGACCTGATGACTATGACAATACGCGGAGACGGTCCGATGCAGGGACTTACGGTTACCGCAGACGCAAAGGGCAGAGTAAAAGGGTTTGTATACAATCCCAATGTCTGGAATGCACCGAAGTACAAGGGAAAGCTGGATGTAGGAAATGCAGTTGGCAGAGGCACCCTGACGGTGGTGCGGGACCAGGCATTTGGGGAGCCATATTCCAGTCAGGTAGAGCTTCTAAGCGGCGAGATCGCAGAGGACCTGACCAATTATTTTGCAACCAGTGAACAGGTTCCCTCTTCGGTTGGTCTTGGCGTTCTGGTAAATACAGACCAGAGTGTGAAGCAGGCGGGAGGATTTCTGATCCAGCTGATGCCCGGCTGCAGCGAGGAAACGGTGAATAAGCTGGAAGCCAGTCTGAAGCAGGTCCATTCTGTCACAAAGCTTCTGGAAGAGGGGCTCTCACCGGAGGAGATCCTGCAGAGGATTCTGGGTGATATGGAGCTTGAGCTTCTGGATACCGTACCGACAGAATTTTACTGCAACTGCAGCAGGGAACGGGTCATGAAGGTGCTGCTCAGCATCGGTGCAAAGGAGCTGCAGGAGATGATCGATGAGGGTAAGCCGGTGGAGCTCGCCTGCCATTACTGTGGCAAAAAATATGCCTTTGACACAGAGGAGCTGAAGATTCTCCTCGCTGCCGCCAGGGCGAAGGCCGGCAAAGATCTTAAGAAATAAATTGGAAATGGTAACAATCAGACAAGGGGCTGTGAAAAAGCGATTTATTCGTTTTTCCGCAGCCCTTTTTTGTATTATACTTTTAACAGGTACGTGACAGGTGGATATATTTTGTCAGAATTGTCAGAAGGACAGGTTGTGGAGGAGTTCAGATGTCTCTTGCATTTATCGCAGGCAGCAGTGGCGCGGGAAAATCCTATCAGATCTATCGTGAAATCATAGAGGAATCCATGCGGGAACCGGAGCGGCAGTTTCTTGTCATCGTTCCGGAGCAGTTCACCATGCAGACACAGAAGGAAATCGTGCAGATGCATCCCAGGAAGGGCATGCTGAATCTGGATGTCCTCAGCTTTAACCGACTTGCCTGGAGAGTATTTGAAAAGGTGGGTGGCAGTGCGCTTCCCGTTCTGGATGATCTGGGAAAGAGCCTGATCACCCAGAGAGTAATCGGAGCCGAGCAGAAGAATCTGAAGGTTCTCGGACGGACTCTGTCAAGGCAGGGTGCTGCGGAGGAGATGAAGTCACTGATCTCCGAGCTGCTCCAGTACAGGGTGGACGAGGACGATCTGGATGAGTGGATTCAGGCCGCCGGGGAGAAAAACCATACCCGGCTTTCTCTGAAGCTTGAGGACATCCGCAGGGTATACCACAGCTTTAACAGCTATCTGGAGGATCACTATCTGACCACGGAGGAAATCCCCGAGATTCTCTGCCGTGTCATCGGGGAGTCGGATCTGGTCAGAGGCAGCCGGATTGTGCTGGATGGATTCACCGGGTTTACGCCGGTGCAGATGGAGGTGGTCCGCAGTCTGCTTGTTCTGGCGGATAAGGTAACGGTTGTGCTCACTGCGGATACGCCGGAGAATCTGAACAACAGCAGAAGTGTGCATCACCTTTTTCATATGTCCTGGACGATGTTTCATAAACTGACTGCCCTGGCGGAGGAGACCAGGACAGAGATACTGCCGGTGCGCTGGATCAGAGCAGGAGAGAAAAGCCGCTTTTCCGCAAGCCCTGAGCTTTCCTTTATGGAGCAGAACCTGTTCCGGTATGGACGTGGAAGCTTTCAGGAAAATGGGAAGGGTGGAGATCAGGTCCACATTCAGAAAAACAGGCAGGGTGGAGATCGGGTTCAGATTCAGGAAAACATGAAGGATGAAGATAAGCTCCATATGCAGGGAAACGGAAATGACAGCCATCAGGTTCATATCACGGAAGCCTCAGACCCGGAGCAGGAGATGCGTGCTGTCACCGGGCAGATCTGCCGACTGATCCGTGAGAAGGGATATCATTACAGGGACTTTGCCATCGTAACAGGCGATCTGGACACCTATGGAAGGGAAGCAGTGCGTCAGCTTCAGGCATCAGAAATACCCTGCTTTCTGGACCAGAAGAAGGCTGTCATGGCCAATCAGATGGTTGAATTTATCCGTTCTGCCGTAGATATGGTCAGGGATAATTATTCCTATGACAGTGTGTTCCGGTATCTTCACAGCGGACTGTCAGATCTGACTGAGGAGGAGATCCGGATGATGGATGACTATTGTCTGGCTCTTGGCATCCATGGAAGACGCAGATTTGAAGAGACCTGGACCCGCACATCCAGGAATATGAAGCCGGATATGCTGCTGGAATACAACAGAATCCGGGAGAAATTTGCTTCTGAGACGCAGGCGCTGCATGACGGTTTTCATGAACGGAATACGACCGTGCGGCAGAAGACAGCCCTGCTTTATGATTATATTGTCCGTCATGATGTGCAGAACCGCATGAGTGAAATGGAGCAGGCGTTTCACGAGAAGGCAGACCCGTCCTCGGAAAAGGAGTATGGCCGTATATACGAGCAGGTAATGGCGCTCTTTGACAGGCTTGTTGAGGTGCTCGGTGACGAGAAAATGAAGCTCTCAGAATACCAGGAAATTCTGGATGCAGGATTTCAGGAGATGCGCATTGGTCTGGTGCCACCGGGAGAGGACCAGGTTCTGATCGGGGATATTGAGCGAACCAGATTGAAAAAGATCCGGGTCATGTTTTTCGTGGGGATCAATGAGGGTATTGTGCCAAAGCCGGTGGCGGCAAGAGGCATTCTGTCGGAGTTTGACCGTGAGAGGCTTGCAGATCATAAGGTGGAGCTGGCCCCGACCTCGCGCGAGCAGATGTACCAGCAGAGGTTTTATCTGTATCTGGCCATGACCAAGCCATCGGATGCGCTGTACCTGTCCTACAGCAGAGCAGGGCGCAGCGGCGATTCCCTGCTCCCATCCTATCTGATCGGGATCATCAGCCGTATGTTTCCGGAAATTCCCATTCAGGTACAGGACGAGGTGGAAAAGCAGGATCTTACGCTCCGGCTGGAGACGAGGGAGGGAAGGATGGAATATCTGCTGGAGGAGCTGCAGAAGATTCCGGACCAGCAGCCATCCGGCGCATCTGTGGAGCTGGCCCGCCGGATGCTGCAGAATCCGGATGGACAAGGTGAGATGCCTGCCCTTCTGCGTGCTGTCCGTTCCCGCAATCCGGAGAATGGACTGGGCATACTTCTGGCCCGGAAGCTGTACGGGAGTGAGCTGAAAAATTCTGTCACGCGGCTGGAAGAGATGGCATCCTGTGCGTTCCGGCATTTCCTGGATTACGGACTGCGGCTGAAGGAACGGGATGAATATGTTTTTACACCGGCGGACTTCGGAACCATTATGCATGATGCGCTGCAGCTCTTCTCGGAAAGACTTGCGGGCAGAGGACAGACCTGGGGTGCACTTTCGGATGAGGACCGCAACAGTCTGGCGGATGCGGCTCTGCTGCAGGTCATGAACAGCTATAACAACCGCATACTTTACAGCACGAGCAGAAATGCCCATATGACAGAACGGCTCCGGGAGATTCTCAGGAGGACGGTCTGGGCGCTGCAGAAGCAGGTCCAGAGGGGCGATTTCAGACCATCGGATTTTGAATTCGACTTCGGAGACAGCCTGCGGGCCATCCATTTCAGTCTGGGTGATGGTGCCTCGATGCAGCTGATCGGAAGAATCGACCGGCTGGATATCTGCGAAGCCGGGGATATCCGGTACGTGAAGGTGATTGACTATAAGACCGGCAATACGAAGCTGGATCTTGGGGAGCTGTATTACGGGCTCCAGCTGCAGCTGGCAGTATATCTGAATGCTGCACT
>JBJEMO010000221.1:0-5304 GCA_051879715.1 Bilifractor sp. | reverse complement strand
CCAGGTGTTAAGAGCCAGGAATAAGCTGAAAACGTCTACAGAGCATACAAAATGCCAAAAAGAAAACCTCTCAGAACAGGAGACGTTCAGGAGGCTTATTTCGATATTTCAATTGTCGGATTTCTACGGAGGGACGAGCCTTAAGACTTACACGAGCCAATACAAGAGCTGCAGCAGTTCTCTGCTCCCGTATACCCAGTTCATGGATAGCGACCTGCGCCTTGATTTTGATAAGGCCGTAACCACGGGCGATCCTAAAATCATTCAAATGATGTCTGCCTTTGTCACAGAGTTTATTGATGTTAAAAAGAAAGGCGTCCAGCTTGTACGCAGTCTGCTCGGCGCAATCAAGGATGATGGCGACATATTAGACGGAGATGAATTCTATATAGAGCCAGGAAATGCCGTAAGCAAGAAAGAGCTCGTAGGGATGGAGAATTTTACAGCCGAGTATTTCCTGCTTGGGGTCTGGCATTACATCATCATGCAACGCGCAGATAAAAATGAGAAAGGCGAAAAAACCTATCAAGTCTGGTATCCAAGCAAGGGCAGATATTGTGGAACCGTCGGCAATGATATCAAACAGAATATTACGGTGGATTCCATCCCGGCCGTAACGGTGACCGCGGCAAATAATGGTGACGTTTTGCTTATGCCATCGAAGACACCTGCGTTAACGGCAATCGAATATTCTGAGGAAGACAAGAGCCTTCTTCAGGAGTTCACGTCAGACTATGACGATCTTGTTCTGAAATGCATCAGTACTCATTTTGCGGAATACGTCATAAACGAGCCAATCAGTAAGGAGATTGCTGATTTATACAGTAAGTGGGGCACGAAAGCCAATGAATTTCAGAGCCTGTCATTGAAGCCCAGCATCTGGGCAATGCTTAGCCACCTGAATGAGCTCGGCGAAATATTGAGTATAGGAGGGACGGCCAATGCTGGACCGGGTCTTCGTCAATTACAAATGAGACTGCGTAATTTATATGTCAAACTGCATCCGGACAAATATGCAGATTCATTTCTATACGATGCCATATATGACGACTGGAATATGGGAGAAGACTGTTGACGATGATGTAGCAAGAGGAAAAACGTAATGGTATCAATTACTGAAAGAATAAAAAACACAGATAAAATCATCTGCCGCTATCTGGACCAGGTTGATGCTGCTTCCCGTGGAGTGATTTCACAGGATATTCTGTCGCATCTTACAGATCTCGTCGAACATATAATGCTGCGGATATACTCCACAGACGATTATATGGATGATACCGAGGAGAATATCAACCTGGCGATCGAACATGCCCAGACAGACCAGAATTTAAAACAGCTGTATAGGTTTCATTACTTCCTGCAAACCATAACAGCTCACTACGCTCTTGACGAAGATAACTCCGAGCGCTTGATGCTGAAGTATTACCGCTACCTGATAGAGATTAAGCACATCTCCGGGCAGTACCTTGGCATCCCTATTCTTCACAATCTTAGCAAGTTCCCGCTGAATCTGGATCGATCTCTGCAGGAGTATTACGGCAAAATCGCGGAAAAGGTCGATCGCTATTATGCACATCCAACCTGCGCCAATGACAGGTATTACATCCAGAAGATCAAGCCGTTTTTTGTAGACGAGCAGATTTATTACGAAGTGACCTTCACGCCGGCTAATGACTGGCATAACAAGACAAATCGGCTGATCGCCTTTACCAAGCTTCAGGTCATGAGCAACTATGCTTGCAAATTCCACCTGGTAAGCGAGAACATCGAGATCCTTGGGACTACGATGCCCATATCGATCATAGATTCATGGGAGGTATCTATTCGTAATTGTGAATTCAAGAATTTCATGTTCCTGATAACAGGCACATACGTAAATGCACATATCAGTGAACAGAGGGCGATATGTGGTTTCTTGACCAGGACCGGGTACACACTGAATGAAGTGATCAATTTCCCGGACAATATCTATGATCAAGTTACGGCAGATTGGAAAGCTGCCTCAAAAACCTCGATCTTTACCGATGTGCTCAGTTATTGCAGACGACTTATCAGAGGAGGTGCCTCGGGTCAGAATGTTCTTCGGTATCTTCTTTTCAGCATGGAAAATGTTCTTATAAAAGACCAGAGAGACACAGAGAAGAACTCAAATCTTTCCAATCTGTTCCTCAAGTACGGATGCCTGCCCTTTGAGAACATGCCTTATTTCAATTCCCTGATAGGACATCCCTTAAAGCTTGGTTCTGTGTTTAGCTGCATACCGGCTCAAAATCACAAACCGGAAATGCTCGCACGAAAAGTGAAAATTAATACAGAGGTGAAGGGCCGCTTATTTACACCGGTTTCTGAAGTGGAGGGAAGTTTCCAGGATGTACCGAAGCTGGTAAGAGATTTTAAGAATGCCCTTTACTATAAGCATCGCGATAGAAGCAAGATGGTTATCGATGATGGTCAGATCTATATCAATGGCTATAAGGAAGACACCTGTACAATTATCCGGAAATTATGCGAGCTCTCCCAGGAGGGCATACCGAACTATTCGGATGATGTTGAATTCTGGCTGATATTTGGCGGCTACCCGATTCATTGTGATGAGAAAATAAATATCTTAAAGCAGATGTTTGCCGAATCAAAGGTGGCCATAATTTATGGCTCCGCAGGAGTAGGCAAATCGACGATGATCAACCACGTGGCGCATTATTTTGAGGATAAGCAGAAGCTGTTCCTTGCACATACGAATCCGGCAACAGATAATCTGCGGAGACGAGTCGATGCGGATAACAGCTCATTCTCTACCATCGCCAAGTTCACAAAATCATATAACATGCCTACGGAATATGACCTTCTGGTAATTGATGAGTGCAGCACGGTAAGTAACGAAGAGATGGTCGCTGTGCTGAACAAGGCGACTTTCAAATACCTTCTGCTTGTCGGAGACACCTATCAAATAGACGCGATCCAATTTGGTAACTGGTTCTCAGCGGTACAGCATTTCATTAAACCAAGCTCGGTATTTGAACTGACAAAGCCATATAGGACTGACAACAAGGATCTGCTTGAGCTCTGGTCTAATGTCCGAAAAATGGAGGACGATACCCAGGGACTGATTAATAAGCGCAGCCTCTCGCTCAATGTGGACAAGACGCTTCTGACTACGATCAATCAGAACGAGGCCATACTGTGCCTGAATTATGATGGCTTGTATGGCATCAACAACATGAACCGCTTCCTTCAGCAGAACAATCCGAATCCGCCCGTTTACTGGGGAATCCAGTGCTATAAGGTAAACGACCCTATCCTGTTTCTCGAGTCAAATCGTTTCAGTCCTTTGATATACAACAACATGAAGGGAAGAATTGTAGGCATCAATATTCTTGATCAGGGAAAACTTGAAGAGCGTATCGTCTTTGACGTTGAGCTTGAGAACAAAATCGATGAGGATGAAGCCAGGTGGATGGATCTGCAGATCCTGCCGGAATCAACGGAAGAGAATACCTTTGTCCGGTTTGAAGTCAACAAAATAAAGAGCACCGATGAGGATGACGACTCAAACACATCACGCACGATTGTGCCATTCCAGCTTGCCTACGCTGTATCGATTCATAAAGCACAGGGCCTGGAATACGATTCAGTAAAAATTGTCATCACAGATGAAATAGATGAACTTATCACGCACAATATTTTCTATACGGCGATTACCAGGGCAAGGAAGGAACTGCGTATTTACTGGACGCCGGAAGTGGAAGCCAAGGTAATTACAAGAATCAAGCCACGTGACATGACCGAGGACGTGGAATTGCTGAAAAAGTATCTGCCGGATCTAACCAACGGCCAGGAAGGCAGCAAGCAGGAGGACATTAACTATGTATAAGATCAGCTATAAGAAGTTATGGAAATTGTTGATCGATAAGAACATGACCAAAATGGATCTGAAAGACGCAGCCGGAGTAAGTGCCGCGTCTATCGCAAAGCTCGGTAAGGGCGGCAACATTACGACGGATGTCCTCCTCAAAATCTGTAATGCCTTGGACTGCAGACTGGAAGATATCATGGAAACGGTTAAAACAGAGTGAAAAACGATACCGAATCAAGCGTTAAAAATGATAATCAAGCGTTCACGCGATTTTTCGTTGAAATCGCAATTGCAAATCACTATAATGAAATAAAGGAGTTTTTGCATTTTTAGCGAAAAGTTTGATTGGAAAGAGAGGTATCAAATGGGCCTTAGCTACAAGAAACTTTGGAAGCTATTAATTGATAGGGACATGAAGAAAAAAGACTTGCAGCAGCTGGCAGGCATTAGCTCCACTTCTATCACGAAATTAGGGAAAAACGAAAATGTCAATACAGAGATCATAGAAAAAATATGTGCCGCTCTTCATTGCGACGTGGGTGACATTATGGAAATGACGGAGGAAAAAGAAAATGGCTAAGACAAAAACGGAGAAGAAGACCATAAGCATGGAAGAATCCCTCTGGCGGTCTGCAGATAAATTACGTGGCTCAGTTGAACCATCAGAGTATAAGCATGTTGTGCTCAGCTTGATTTTCCTCAAGTATGCAAGTGACCGTTTTGAAGAGCAGCGTAAGAAGATCATCGCGGATGGGCATGAGAAGTTCGTGGACATGAAAGCGTTCTATACGCAGGACAATGTTTTTTACCTGCCGGAAGAAACGCGCTGGTCGTATATCATGCAGCATGCGAAGCAGCCGGACATAGCCCTTCTGATAGATACAGCACTGTACACGATTGAGAAGAATAATGAACAGCTGAAGGGTGCACTTCCGGACAATTATTATTCCAGATTGAATCTGGACACTTCGAAGCTGGCTTCGCTCCTGGATGTGATTGACGGTATCGAGTTGACTGCCGATAAGGAACAAGACGTCATCGGAAGAGTATATGAATATTTCCTCAGCAAGTTTGCTCTGAAAGAAGGCAAGGGTAAAGGAGAATTCTATACGCCCAAGACCATAGTCAATCTGATTGCTGAACTCTTGGAGCCTTATTCAGGCATTCTTTATGATCCGTGCTGCGGCTCCGGGGGCATGTTCGTGCAGTCCATCAAGTTCGTGGAGGCACACGCCGGAAATAAGAAAAACGTGTCTATTTATGGCCAGGAACTGACAAATACCACTTATAAGCTGGCGAAGATGAATCTTGCGATTCGTGGAATTGCCGCGAACCTTGGTGAGCAAGCCGCAGACACATTCATGAATGACCAGCATAAAGACCTGAAGGCAGACTTTATCATGGCAAATCCGCCCTTTAATCAGAAAGCTTGGAGGGCAGAAAACGAGCTC
>JBJEMO010000220.1:0-34593 GCA_051879715.1 Bilifractor sp. | reverse complement strand
TTTGACTGATGTTCATCCGGAAAACAGAATAACGGTGCAGTATATGGGAAAAACAACACAGTCATACAATGACTACTTATCATAGGATTGAAAAATATAGAATTTGTAGTGGATGAAAATGACTCTCTATCACACGTCGAGACTGTTGTCTTGATGACAAGGACTGACCACAGATGAGTACATAAACGCAGTAAACAAGGGCTCGCTTGGAGGCTATCGTTAGAAGGTACGGTAGCTCCTGAGGGGGCTTTCTTTTTATGCTTGAAAAGAACCTTTGTGGGAATTGGTCAATAGCGTAGGGTTGTGGCTACGGGATTGATATAGGGCAGGGAGGCTACGGGATTGTTATGGGGAAAGTGGTCAACATTGCCTACAAAGTCCTTGAGCCGTCATGCAAAATTGACTATAATTTTTCTATATCTTATATGTGCTATAGATAATTTGTATATATGAGGAGCAGGCTCATGAAAGACAGCAACAAGTCCGATATAACTATGAAAGGCACAGTAAAGCATGAGGAGAAAAAATCAGCAACATCGCTGGTTTCAATGACTGCGGAAGAAAAGCAGAAATTTACAACCGCAGCGAAGAAGCATGGACTGAATCTTTCCGCTTTCTTCAGACTGGCTGCAAATGAATATATGGACAACCATAACTGGTAATACCGGAGGAATTTTGATATGGAGACAAGCAACGAGAAAATCGCTGAAGTTGGGAAAAATATACAGGAGAAAGCCGCACTTGTATGGTCAGTAGCGGATGATCTGGTGGGGGCCTTCAAGCCTCATGAATATGGCCTTGTGGTTCTGCCAATGGCTGTAATCAAGCGTTTCCATGACTGCCTCCTGCCAACCCATCAGAAGGTACTGGATACGTATAAAAAAGTGGAGAAGCTCGCCGTGAAGGATGGGTTTCTTCGTTCAGCATCAGGATATCAGTTTTACAATATCAGTCCCTTCACCTTTGATACCCTGAAGGCTGACCCGGAAAATATCGAGGATAATTTTAAGGCCTACCTCAATGGCTTCTCCGATAATGTGCAGGATATTCTTGCCCGGATGAACTTCCAGGCACAGATTGACCGTATGGTGGAGGCAGGACTTCTCTATCAGGTTATTTCCGACTTTTGTTCTGACAAAGCGGATTTCTCCCCGGACAAGATCAGTGCTGTCGACATGGGCTACGTGTTCGAGAACCTTGTGCAGCGCTTCTCTGAGTCTTATGACGAGGAAGCAGGAGCCCATTTCACCAGCCGGGACATTATCTACACGATGTGTGATCTTCTGGTGGCAGGTGATGAGAATGCCTTCAAGAACGGCGGCATCACAAAGACCGTCTACGATATGACAATGGGCACATCACAGATGCTGACATGCATGGAGGAACGCCTTAAATCCTTTGACGCTGAAGCAGACGTGACTGTCTTTGGACAGGAGTTCAACCCCTTCACCTTTGGTATCGCCAAGGCCGATATGCTGATCCGCGGCGGCGATCCTAACAATATGCAGTTCGGAGATACGCTCTCTGATGACAAGTTCACCGGCTATAAATTTGATTACGTGATTTCGAATCCTCCCTTCGGAATTCCGTGGAACAGGGAGGAGAAAGAGGTTACAGCCGAATACAAGAAGGGTGAAGCGGGCCGTTTTGCCCCTGGCCTTCCTAAAAAATCTGATGGCCAGATGCTCTTCCTGCTTAATGGCGTAGCAAAGCTCAAGGATGATGGTCAGATGGCGATCATTCAGAACGGTTCCTCTCTGTTTGGCGATGCTGGCGGTGGCCCCTCTGAGATCCGTCGTTATCTCATAGAAAATGACTGGTTGGATGCCATTGTGCAGCTGCCCAACGACTCCTTCTACAATACGGGCATTGCCACCTATATCTGGCTCGTCATGAAGCAGAAGCCGGAACGGCACAAAGGAAAAGTCATGCTGATTGATGCCAGCGAGTGCTACATGTCCCGTCGCAAAAATATCGGTAATAAGCGCGTGGACATCACCCAGAAGTGCCGTGATCTCATCACAGAGGTCTATGGTCAGTTCAAGGACGGCAAATTCGAGGATACGGATGAGAATGGCGGAAAGATTATTGTAAAGGCAAAGGTCTATGATTCCGTTGAGCTTGGATACAACAAGATTACTGTTGAGACACCACAGTTGGATGAAAACGGAGAAATTGTCCTGAAGAAGGGCAAGCCAGTGGCGGATACGTCCAAGCGAGATACGGAGAATGTTCCGCTGACAGAGGATATCGACGACTATTTTAAACGGGAGGTACTCCCGTATAATCCCCATGCCTGGATCGACAAGAAAAAAACCGTGGTTGGATATGAGATCCCCTTCACCCGGACATTCTATGAGTATAAGCAGATCGAGCCCGTGGATGTCATTGCCAAAAGGATAGAAAAGCATGAGAAGAAACTGATGGCGGAGCTGCATAGTCTGTTTGGGGAATAAGTAACATGAATTATAAGAATAGTGGAATAGATTTTATTGGCGTTATTCCTGAGACCTGGATAGTAAGACGAGGGAAAAATATTCTAACACTGTTAAATAAACCGGTACGTAGTTCAGATGAAGTTATTACTTGCTTTAGAGATGGACAAGTAACGTTAAGAAGTAATAGGCGAACTGAGGGGTTTACTAATGCATTTAAAGAAATAGGGTATCAAGGGATAGACAAGGGAGACTTAGTTGTACATGGAATGGATGGTTTTGCAGGAGCTATTGGGATCAGCGATTCGCGAGGTAAGGGATCTCCAGTTTTGAATGTCATGGATTCAAACCAAAATAAAAAATTTATTATGTACTATCTTCGTGGTATGGCATATCGAGATGTATTTATGGCTATGTATACTGGCATAAGGGAAAGGTCCTGCAATTTGCAATGGAATAAGCTTGCTGTTTTTCCTTTTGTTTTTCCAAATAACTTAGTGGAACAGAGCGCCATTGCTGATTACCTTGACGAACGCTGTGCCAAGATTGATGCCATTATTGATGACTCGAAGAAAAGTATTGAAGAATACAAGGAACTGAAGCAGGCTGTTATTTATGAGGCTGTGACGAAGGGACTTGATAAAAATGTTGAGATGAAGGACAGCGGATACGATTTTATTGGGCGTATACCGAAACATTGGAGAATCTGTAAAGTCCGGCATATCGGAACATTACAGAACGGTATTAGTAAAGGTGGAGATTCTTTTGGAAAAGGGTATCCTTTTGTAAGCTATGGAGATGTTTATAAAAATTATTCCTTACCTGAGAATGTAAACAGCCTTGTTGATTCTAATGAGGATGATCGAAGAAGATATTCAGTAGAGTCAGGTGATATTTTCTTTACCCGGACATCAGAAACTATTGATGAAATTGGCTTTTCATGTGTTTGTAAGCATACGATTCCTAATGCAACATTTGCTGGGTTTCTAATTCGTCTGAGACCTTTTAACGATTGGCTGGATACAAATTATGCTAAATACTATTTCAGAAGCCCTCATCTTCGGAATTATTTTGTTAAGGAAATGAATCTGGTTATCCGAGCGAGTTTGGGACAAACGTTGCTAAAGGGGGCACCAGTATTGCTTCCTCCATTAAATGAACAGATCCGTATTGGACAATCTCTGGACAAAAAATGTAGTTCTATTGATAATGTCATTTCCGACAAATTGAAAATAATTGCTGACCTTGAGTCCTACAAGAAATCTCTGATCTACGAAGTTGTCACAGGTAAAAGAAGGGTGGTGTAATCCCATGGCTGAGAATGAAAAGCAGTTTGAAGAGAATATTGAGGCCTTCCTGATCTCATCTGCTGGTGGCTACAAAAAGGCAGATGATTCGGGGTACTGTTCTCCGGAATCTGCCGGTATGGCCTTGGATATCAACACCCTTGTTGCCTTCATCAAGACTACCCAGCCGGTATCCTGGCAGCGGTTTGAGAAGCAGTGCAATTCTGATCCGAAGCGGAAGTTTTATCAGGCATTTGAGAATGCAGTTCTTTCCGATGGTATTATCTCGGTTCTGCGACACGGATTCAAGCATCGCGGCATTGATTTCCGGGTCTGCTATTTCAAGCCGGAATCGACGCTCAATCAGGTCGCTGTAAAGCATTATAGCCAGAATATCTGTCAGTGCATCCGTCAGTGGCATTACAGCGAGCAGAACAACAACTCTGTGGATATGATGCTAGCGGTTAATGGTATCCCTGTGATCGCCATTGAGCTCAAGAATCAGTTGACTGGCCAGAACATTGATAACGCGAAGATGCAGTGGATGTATGACCGGGATCCGAGAGAGCCTGCTTTCCGACTCAATCACCGCATTCTTGCATTCTTTGCTGTGGATCTTTATCAGGGAGCGGTGACGACAAAGCTTGACGGCGACAGGACGTATTTCCTTCCCTTTAATCAGGGCAGCAATGGCGCCGGGAATGACGGCGGTGCAGGGAATCCGCAGCCGGAAGACGGCGATTATGTCACAGCCTATCTCTGGAAGCAGGTGCTTCAGAAGGACAGCCTTCTGGATACCCTGCAGAAGTTTATCAGCTACGAAGTGACCATAGAGAAACCGAAGGATGCGAATGGCTATACCCATACAGTGACAAAGCGCAAGGTCATCTTCCCGCGCTTTCATCAGCTGGATGCCGTCAGGAAGATGATTGCGGATGTACGTGCTAATGGGCAGGGGCACAACTACCTGATTCAGCACAGCGCCGGTTCCGGGAAATCGAACACAATCGCATGGACGGCTTACCGTCTGGCATCGCTCCATAATGCAGCCAATGAGCCTGTTTTTACCTCTGTGGTTATTGTGACGGATAAAAAGAACCTTGGTGCTCAGCTGCAGGCAACCGTAACCAGTTTTGACCACACACTGGGGAGTGTTGCGACCATTGATGAGAAGAAGACCTCCAAGGATCTGAGAGACGCACTTAATGCCGGAAAACGGATCATCGTCACAACCCTGCAGAAGTTTCCGGTCATCTATGAAGAAGTTGATGATACTACAGGTAAGAACTTTGCTGTCATCGTTGATGAGGCCCATTCCTCCCAGACCGGACATTCTGCCATCAAGCTGAAAATGGCGCTGGCTGATACGACAGACGCATTGAAGGAATACGCTGATCTGGAGGCGCAGGAGGAAGAAAACACACTGGATGAAGAGGATCTGATGGTGAAGGAGCTGGCAGCGCATGGCCGCCACAAGAACCTCTCTTTCTTTGCTTTCACGGCAACTCCGAAGGATACAACGTTGGAGATGTTCGGCACGGAGCAGCCGGACGGCTCTTTCCATCCGTTCCATATCTACTCTATGCGACAGGCCATCGAGGAAGGTTTCATCCTAGATGTTTTACAGAACTACACGACGTATAAGACCTGCTATGAGCTGGCGAAGAACACGCCGGAGAATCCGGAAGTGCCTCAGTCCAAGGCGGTCAAGACCATAAAGAGATACGCAGAGTTGCATCCCTACAACATCCAGCAGAAGTCTGCAATTATTGTGGAAACCTTCCGGAATGTGACAAAAAGTAAAATAGGCGGCAGGGGCAAGATGATGGTTGTTACGGCATCCCGTCTGGCAGCGGTTCGTTATTACCACGAGATCAAGAGGTATTTGGAGCAGAATCATTATACCGACGTAGAAATCCTGGCTGCCTTCTCCGGCAGTATTAAGGACCCGGAAGATCCAATGGAAACCGAGTGGACCGAGAGCGGCATCAATCGTGACAGTAATGGGAATCCTGTCTCCGAATCCCAGACGAAGCAGGTCTTCCATGATGAGGGGAATATCCTCATCGTGGCGGAGAAGTACCAGACCGGTTTTGATGAACCGCTGCTTCATACCATGATCGTGGACAAGAAGCTGCGTGGTGTTAAGGCAGTGCAGACACTGTCCCGCCTGAATCGGATATATCCCGAGAAGGAAGATACATTCATCCTTGATTTTGTGAATACGAAGGAGGATATCCTGAAAGCGTTCCAGCCATTCTACCAGGAGACATATCTTTCTCAGGAGATCAACACAGATCTTATCTATAAGACGCAGAAGATGCTCCGGGATTTCAAGTTATACGACGACGCTGATGTCGAGAAGGTCTCCTCCATCTACTTTGATGAAGATAAGAGGAAAAGGAACAGGACACAGCAGGAGATCACGAACGCGCTTCTTCCAGTCCAGCAGAGGTACAATGCCCTGAATCAGGAGCAGAGGTATCAGTTCCGGAAGACCTGCCGGACTTTTGTGAAGTGGTACGGATATGTCACCCAGATCACCAGGATGTTCGACAAGGAACTCCACAAGGAATACGTCTTTAATTCCTATCTGGCAAAGATCATCCCGGCGGATCCACAGATTTCCTTCGATCTCGGCAACCGGGTGAGGCTGGAATATTACCATCTCGAGAAAACCTTTGAGGGATCCATCGGGCTTGTAAAGGAAGAGAAGGGTGAGTATGGTCCGGCCAAGATGAAGAAGCCGCTGAAGATGCAGGAAACCTTATCTCCGCTAGAGGAAGTCATCGAGAAGGTGAATGAGCAGTTCGTGGGTGACTTTACGGAGGGTGACAAGGTTGTCATTACAGCGCTTCATGAGAAGCTGAAGAATAATAAAAAGCTCCGGAAAGCAGCACAAGATGATGAGCAGCAGATGTTCGTCAATAATATCTTCCCACAGCTTTTCGATAATGCGGCGCAGGAAGCATATATGGAGAGCACGGAGACTTATACATCTCTGTTCGAGAACTCGGAAAAGTACAAGACAATCATGAAGGCGTTGGCATATGCGTTGTTTGATGAGTTTAGGCGAGATAGTGCGGGGAAATAGGCAAACCGTGTGAGATCGGATCCTTATGAGTCGCATTGCGATCCGATAGGGTGCGTAAACTAATCCGCAGAGAGCAGACGCAGAAAAGGAAACGAATATGAATAAACCACCACTAGATAGAAATCGCTTATTTTCCCTACTTCACAATATGGAGAGTGATTATCATAATATTCTCGGATTAGAAGGCTGGCATGAACTTGCAGGAAATATGGCACCCATGCTGTTGTCTTTGGTAAATTATAAGATGGTGCTTGAGATAGCTGATTATAGTGTGTTGGAAATTAGGCCAAGATGGACTTGGAACTTTGTGAAAAAGGACCATGACCCTTACGATGCCTTAAATAATGCAATTTATGGAACCAACTATGCAAACTTTGTCCGATTGCCATATGGCACTGACTGGATTTATCCACTGAGACAGGTAAGTGAAGAAGAGAAGGAATGGCTGGGCAAAGTACTTGTGAAATGGATGGAAAGACTGGAAGAGGTTTCGTTTTCAGAAGAAGCTATGACTACGGAGGCAAGGATAGATTTGAATACTTATCTTAGAGGGAGAATCAATTATAGGTAGGATGCAGGTATCACACATCTACGACATTTGTATTTTCCAAAGCAAGTTTTTTGCCTAAACGAAGATATTAACATATTTTGAAGGAGAAACAAACCTATGAAAGGCTCAGAAGCCCAACTGTTAGCGTTTATGGAAGGCGCCAGCAACAAATATATTATACCCGTTTATCAGAGAAAGTATGACTGGAAGACGGATAACTGCCGACAGCTATATACAGATCTCGTGAAAATCATCAAGAATGGCAGAAGCAGTCACTTCTTCGGGAGTATTGTCTCTCAGGTGGTACCGGCCGGGGCAAAGATTGAGTACCATATTATAGATGGCCAGCAGAGACTTACCACGGTGACGCTTCTCCTTCTCGCTATTAGCAATATGCTCCATAAAAAGCGTGTACAGTCACAGGAAGATAAGCTTGATGAGCAGATTATGGAGCGGTTTGTGATTGCCAAATGGGCAAAGGATGATGAGCGGATCAAGCTTCGCCCTGTGAAGAGTGATCGATCTGCGTTGGAAAAGCTGGTAGCCGGGGATGCGGAAGAGTACGAGAACGATTCGAACCTTACCATCAATTATAAGTTCTTCTGTGATCAGATCCTTAGATCTGAAGTCTCAGTCGATGAGCTTTATGATGCTATCAACAAGCTGCAGATCATCAGTATCACACTGGATCCGGACGATGACGCTCAGCTTATTTTTGAGAGCCTGAACTCAACTGGTCTTGCTTTGACAGAGGGTGATAAGATCAGGAACTATATCCTAATGGGCCTTTCCCCTAAAAAGCAGGAGGAGTACTACGACAATTTCTGGACAAAGATAGAGCAGTGTACCCATGATAATGTCAGCACCTTTGTTCGTGATTACCTGAGCATTAAACAGCAGGTGACACCGACCATTAGTAACGTCTATCAGGCATTCAAGAAATACGTCGAAGAAAATGATGTCCCGTTGGATGCACTTCTGGAGGATCTGAAGAAATATGCGCGTTTCTACGAGCGTCTTATTTCCGGGAAGAGCGGTCTTGGCATCAAGGGATTGGATGGCTGCATGGACAGGTTAAATCGACTGGAAATCACCGTCACAGAGCCCTTTTTCATGGAGGTGCTGCGCCTGTGTCAGGATGGGAAAATCTCATCAGATGAGGTGACAAGGATCTTCCTGATTACGGAGGATTACTTATTCCGGAGAAACATCTGTGAGGTTCCAACCAATGCGCTGAACAAAATTTTCCTTAACCTGAATAAAGAAATTATCCGCTACGATAACACGACAAACGGATATGTCGATAAATTTATTTATGCACTTCTCTCGAAGAAGGAGAGTGGAAGGTTCCCGACGAATGAGGAGTTTGCAGAGGCACTTACCTACAAACAGGTTTACCAGATGCGTGGTAAGTATAAGGCGTATCTTTTTGAGCGGTTTGAGAACCATGATACGAAGGAAACAAAGGATGTCTACCAGCATCTGGATGACGGCACTTATTCGATTGAGCATATTATGCCGCAGCACCTTACACCGGCATGGCGTGAAAGCCTCGGACCGGATGCTGAAGAGATCCATACAAACTGGCTTCACAGACTGGGCAATCTGACACTCACTGCCTATAATCCGGACATGAGCAACTCGACGTTTGCTGAGAAACGAGACAATGAGCATGGCTATAAGAACAGCGGAATCCGCATGAATCAGAAGATTGCCATGAAGGAAACATGGGGTCTGAAGGAGATGCAGGAGAGAAGTAATGACCTTGTGAAAGAAGCTGTTACAACGATCTGGCCGATGCCTGAGACGCAGTTTGTTCCTGCTAAGAAAGAATTTGATTCCTGCTCATTGGATGACGAGGAGTTTGATCTTAAGGGCAGGGAAATTGTAAAATATAGCTACCGGAATAAAGAAACCCCGGTCACAAGCTGGGCGGATATGTTTGAGCATGTGGTGAAGTATCTGCATTCCCAGGACAAGTCGGTTCTTACAACCCTTGCTTACAGTACATCGTCCACAACCGATTTTGCCACGTATTTCAGCAGTGATGGAAGCACTCAACGCGTACCGCTTAAGATTGATGAGGGTATATATGCTGAGAAGAATACAAGTACACAGACGAAAATTTCTATTCTGAGAAAGCTGTTTATTCTCTATAACGCAGATCCAATGGATCTGGTATTTTACCTGCGCGATACGGAACTGGATAGGGCAAGCGATGAAAGCAGGCATGAACTGCGGAGAAGATATTGGGAGTATGCTCTTCCGATCATTCAGAAGGCAAATCTGATGACTGGTGCTTTTGGAAGAGATCATGCAGGAAACTCCAATACAATGAGTGGGAACTTTGGGGTCAGTGGTTTCTATGTGAACTGTGTTGCCAATTTTATCTGTGCACGGGTGGATTTCTTGATTTCCCTTGGGGATAAGCAGCGGAATAAAGAGGCGTTTGATATTTTGTCCGAGCATCGTTCCGATATTGACGAGAAGCTTGATGGGTTGGTGCAGTGGGACAGAGCGGATGATAATGACATATCTGTGATAATTGTAAAGCTCGAGGATGTTAGCATAGCTAATGAAGCGGACTGGTCAAGAATGGCTTCTTTCCAAGCACAATGGAGCAGCAGGATCATTGATGTGATGATTCCGTATCTGTCCGAATATATGCAAGATAGCGATGATCCTGAGAAGTTGGAGAGGAACCGCCAGATGGAGAAAATAGCCGGACATCTGCGGGAGTGGGCTGTTGAACGTGAAGATGTGCATGTAGATCTTCGTAAGTGTTCCAAAACTTATACACGGTTCACCACAGATGCTATGAGTGCTCTTCTTCCGGATGCATCGGGCTGTCCTAGCGGATGGAACACGGACAATCACTACTACTATGAAATTGTGAACCGGGACGGGAAGAGATTCTTCGTACAATTTGTACTGAGTGCTAAAAACATGCCGAAGGAGCAGAAGGCTTTAAGCGAGAGAATTAATGAGATTTACCCAGCTAAGCAGCAGAAAGAGGACTGGATATGGAGGATGCATTTCAGAACACCGTATTTGCCGATAAAGGATCCTGATTCGAAAGAAGAGATTTACACAGTGATGGATGAGGCATTGAAGCAGATAAAGGATTTTGAGAAGGATCTGACGGAAAAACTGAGGAAGTAATTGATCCGACCGATATCGGTATCTCGATTGCTATTGATGAAGAGATCGAAGGTAAGAACGACGAGGAGGAAAACAAATGAACAGCATTTATCATAGAATCAGTGTCAGAAAATATGAAAATAGACCAATAGAGAAGGAGAAGATTTCTGAGATCCTGAAGGCAGGTATGCAGGCGCCATCTGCTGGAAACCAGCAACCATGGGAATTTTATGTGGTCACAGATAGAGAAGTTATTCATAAATTGTCGGAGACCAGCCCTTATGCCGGATGTACGGACAAAGCCCCGGTTGTTATTGTTCCGGTGTATAATGTGTCAATGTGCCGTTTTCCTTCTATGGTAATAGAAGACATGTCAATATGCGTAGAAAATATGTGGCTAATGGCAGATTCTCTGGGATTGGGCGGAGTCTGGCTTGGAATTGCACCGGAAAAAGACCGTATGCAGCGTGTGAAGGAAGTCCTGGGGCTTTCAGACGGGTGGGAAGCATTTGCCCTGTTTCCGGTTGGATATCCGGCTGAAAGCAGACAAAAGCAGAACAGGTTCGATGAGAAGCGGATTCATTGGATAGACTGTTGAGGATATGCTTGGATTTTGAAAATGTGGGCAGACAGATATTTGTTTTTCGTGATATCCGCACAACAGGATTCTATATCCTTCAGGATCTGGCGTTCGTTCCAATCAGCTTTGCTATTACCACAGTTGTGGTTGGCGCAATCATGGATCAGCACGAAAAGAGAGATTCTGAGCGCAAGACCCGGATGCTGACAAGTTCCTTTTTCATTGGACTCGGGGCAGAGCTTATGAGTACACTGCTTTCCGTGTCTGAAACACAGATTGATCCAAAAAAAATGGCGGCGGACAGTGAAGCGGACCTAAGTACCATGCGTGAGCAGATCGAGCAGGAGAAAATACGGGTTTGTGTGGATGAGAAAAGCTATACGAAAATGTATGACATGATCCTGGGATCCCAGACGGAGATAATCATTCTGGCCTCCAACCCTATGCTTCTTGATCAGGAATACTTTGCACAGCTTCTTTGGGGTGTTATGCATCTGACGGATGAATTTCATCTGCGTGGCGAGTGGAGCAATTTATCCCAGAAGGATATAGTGCACTTTAATGATGATTTTGAGAGAGTACTCCGGCTGCTTCTGATCAATGGCATGTCAAATGGGCTTTTTCTGAAAAATGCATTTCCGGAATTCTGGGGCACAGCTGTAAGCAGATTGGAGAGATGAGATCACTTTTATGAATTCGGATTTCAGGAAGTGAGGCTATGGATCAGGGCAGACATGGAAAACCATTGTGGTTTTTCAATCATGAAAAGTTAGAAGTGGTGTGACGGCATGATGCGGTATGATAGTATGGCTTGTTCAGTATATCTGTATCTGGGAGTTATCAACCTCATCTCTTTCATTTTATATGGTGTTGACAAGAGGAGAGCAATAAAGCACAAATGGCGGATACCGGAGGCAACGCTATTATTATTTGCCTTCTTTGGCGGGGCGGCAGGTGCGCTCCTGGGAATGCTTGTTTTTCATCACAAAACGAGTAAGCGGAAATTTCGGATACTGGTTCCAATTGCGCTTGTGTTATGGATAAGCGGGATATTTTGGACCATCTTTTACCTCAGGTGGTAATGGAAATGAGATAGAGGTCGTGAACGGTAGTAACAGATAAAAAGAAGGAGGCTCAGGTATGAAATTAGATCACGTTACAATAAATGTTACAGATATGAAGACCACGGAGAAATTCTATGAATCTGTTTTTGGATTGAAAAAGCTTCCCTCTGTGGATATGGGAGACCATGAGATTCATTACTATGATCTTGGCAATGGGACACGCCTTGAGCTTATCGAATACAAGGATGACCAGCCGGAGATGCATCCGGAAGTCAAGACCAGGGGAATCTACCGGCATCTTGCTTTTCAGGTCGATGATCTTGAAGAAACTTATCAGAAAGCCAGAAAGGCAGGGGCGATGATCACATGTGAACCAGCATATGTTCCAAAACTCAGATTTCACAATTTTCTGATGCTGGATCCGAATGGAGTGGAGTTGGAAGTGCTTAAACGGGACTAGAATGTTTATTGCATAATAGAAATACAGAAAGTTGCAAAACAAAAATGTAGGTGATTGCATATACATTTTCCAGAATGTTGCAATACCCTGGATGTCCCAGGAACGGGCTGCACCGAATCAGGCGGCACCCAAGTCGGATATCCAAAAGACCCATTGCAGACATGCTCATTATTCTGTACCTTTGTCAGTGTTGTGACCAAACAATACCGACAAAGGAGGAAGGAGAATGACTACAATGGATCAGATTCATCGTATCAGAACCTTATTTTACGAACAAGGCAAAAATCTGACCGAAATTGCAGCGATCGAAAACCTGGACTGGCGCACAGTCCGCAAATACGTTGACATGGAAGACTTTAATGAATCTGTGTCTTCCGGAAAGGAGGCTGACGAACACACATCCAAGCTGGATCCGTATAAGGAGATGATCAATTCCTGGCTGGAAGCAGACAAAAAGGTTCCGCGCAAGCAGCGCCACACAGCCAGACGCATTTACCGAAGGCTGAAGGATGAAACCAGGGACTTTACCTGCTCATACCGCCTTGTAGCGTCATATGTCTCCGAAAAGAAAAAGGAGCTCAGACTTGGAAAGAAGGAAGGATATATTCCGCTTAAGCATTATCCGGGTGAAGCACAGGCCGATTTCGGGTGCGCCACCTTTTATGAAAACGGAAAGTACCACGAGAAAGCAAAATATCTGGTCCTCAGTTTTCCTCACAGCAACGCCGGATATCTTCAGCTTAACTACGGAGAAAACATGGAATGCCTTCTGGAAGGACTGGAAGCTGTCTTCACGCATATCGGCGGAGTTCCATCTGAAATCTGGTTTGACAATACAAGTACGATTGTCACAAAGATTATCAAAGGCGGGGAGCGGAACGTCACTGAACGTTTCCAGCGCTTCTGTGAGCATTACCGCTTCAAGGCAGTCTTCATGAACCCTGAATCAGGCTGGGAGAAGGGCAGCGTTGAAAATAAAGTCGGCTATCTCCGGAGGAATGAACTTGTTCCCGTACCGAAATTCAAAAGCATCACTGAGAAAAATAAGGAGCTCTTAAGAGCATGTGATCTGGATATGGACCGCGAGCACTACGATGATGACAGCAACCGCACAATCAGCGAACTGTTTGAAGAGGATAAAAAAGCGCTCCATAACCTTCCGTCAGTTCCGTTTGATACCGCACTGCTTACAACAGCAAGAACTGATAAGTACGGTAAATTTACGCTGGACAATGGAGTACATCGTTATTCTGCTTCTCCTGCTTTCTCAGAGAATACCGTACGGCTCAGGATTACTTCCGGCGAGGTTGTCATTATGGACACGGACCTTCGCGAAATCGTCCGGCATAAGCGTTTATACGGGGCTGAAAGAGAAAGCATGGACTGGCTGCCATACCTGAAATACATCGCCAGAAAGCCGCGTTCCCTGAGGAACAGTGGAATCTATGATATGATGCCCGAATCCATGCAGATTTACATGGACAGCTGTAAAAGCGCAGAACGTGGGAAAATTCTGAAGGTACTGTCCGATCTTACAGATAAAAGCGGTTTTGAAAGTGCTGTCAACACTGTCAATGAAGCAATACGGTATCAGGCTACGAACCCTGACAGTCTAAAGAACCTCTACCAGAGGGCTTATTCCGATGTTCCTGACCTTCCTCCGCTTGATGACCAGTCCGGAATACCTCATTCCAAGATTATCCCGTTCAGAGACGATCCGAAAGCGCTGGACGCAGTTCTGGAAGGAGGAAAGAGCCATGGATGAGATGTTTACCAAAATCGCAGAATGCTGCAAAAAGCTGCGTTTATCATCCGGTCTCGCTGAGATGGCCATGTCCGAAGATGGGGCTACCAATCAGGAATACCTGTACCACCTGTTAAGCAAAGAATTGCAGAACCGCCAGGAGCGCCGTCTTACAACGATGCTGAATTCAGCCGGATTTCCCAGAACATATACAAAGGATCAGTTCCGTACAGACGAGGTTGATTTCCCTGACGATGTTTCTCTGGAAAGCCTTCTGGCACTTGATTTTTATCATGCCGGTAAAAACGTGATCATGTATGGCTCTACCGGAACAGGGAAGACCATGCTTTCAATCCTCATTGGGATTTCTGCCTGCAATCAGGGGATTCCCGTGAAATTCTACCGGACAGCAGGACTGATCAATCTGTTCTCCGAAAACCAGAAGCAGGGGACCCTTACCACTCTGAAAAAGAAACTGAACAAAGCCGGCATTCTGATCCTTGATGAATTCGGATATGTGCCGTATGACCGTACCGGATCACAGCTGCTGTTTGACTATCTTTCTGAGATTCATGAGAAAAAATCTGTGATACTCAACACAAATCTGGAGTTCTCACAATGGGTAAATGTTCTCTATGACCAGCGCATGACAACGGCATTGATCGGCCGGTTGACACACCATGTAGAGTTAATCCTGTTCCCTGGCGGGAATAACCGTCTGCGGGAATCCAGCATAAATGCCGCAATCAGACGGATAGATGTAAAGGAGGTATCCGGAAATGCCTAAGAAGCCAGTAAACTGCGACCTGTGTGAAGCCAGCCAATATATCGCCATGCAGAATGAAGACCTGGCCATATGTGAGAAAGAGAGGTCCTATCTGGAAGCATTTATCTCCAGTAAAGGTCTATATGACGAGTACCAATATTTCAAGGCGAATGCCAGGGAAGTATACGAGGAAGATCTCCCATTCCCAGTAATCAAACTGTAAAAATGCATAATCTGCAATGGCCCGTGGGCCGGATTCACCTGCCCACAGAGGCTGTTGCAACATCCTACAAAATGTAGTTGCAACAACCTACAAAAATGTTTTGCAACTTTCTGCAAAAAGTACTTGCAAAAAACACCGCATCCTTACTACAGAATTAACGTAAGGAACTGCTCAATCTTCTATGTGGTCATTGGAGACACGATGGAAGTCCGGCGCGTTCTGTATGCCAAACGTGATCTTGATAATCTGTTGAAATAACCGTGATTGAGCCGTCTGGTACATGGGACGGCTCTGGAAAAATAATATTTGTTAATCAGGGAATATTGAAACTATACGACTGCGAAAGTGAGAAGGAGTTTTTCTCATTGACGGGGGACAGCGTGGAAGGTATCTTACTTGACGGAGCAATTGAACTGCCAGATGACATTTCTGTAAAGAAGGGGTGTTTCGTTTTACGTATATGACGTCACAGAAACACCTTCGTTCTGCTGATGGTCTGTTTCGGGAAATATATATTCAGGACAGGCAGTATCTTCTTCTGCATATTGTAAATCCCCACGTGGCACTGATTGATCAGAACGTTGATGAACTGACGGGTCTTCCGGCTGCTTCACATAGTTTATATGCTAATTGCCATCCTGATATTGGAGGTAATCAGAGTGGATAATGAAAAAGTATTCTCTATGAAATTCACCAAAGTATACGAGCTTTTGGTAAAAAAGGCTGAGAGAAAGGAACGGACCAAAGATGAGGTCGACCAGCTGATCACCTGGCTTTGCGGCTATGATGAGGCAGGGATTCAGAGGCAGCTTGCTTCTGATGTTACCTATAAGACCTTCTTTGATGAGTCTCCGTTATGGAATCCGGCCAGCAGGAAAATTACCGGCAAAATCTGCGGCGTTCAGATTGAAAATATCGGAGATACGACTATGTGGCGTATCCGTTGTCTTGATAAGCTTGTGGATGAGCTGGCAAAGGGCAAGAGTCTCGAGAAGATTATTGGAAGCAGGGAGGCAGATGCTGGAGATCACAAAGTCCAGAATAAAGAGTACGTTTTTTCGGCAGTGATTCACGAGAATCCGGAACGTGGCGGCGCATATATCATTTTTCCTTGGGATATCAGGAAAGAATTCCGCAAAGGTCGTATAAAGGTTCATGCGGAATTTGACGGAATTCCTTATGACGGCAGTATTGTCAATATGGGTGTCAAGGATGAAGAGGGCCGCATTTGTTACATCATAGGTGTGCTCAAATCAATCCGGCAAAAACTCGGAAAAGGGGATGGCGATCAGATTCAGGTAAGGATCACAAAAAGGGAGTAATCCGGGTTTATAAAGTGATAATCCTGACCACTTCCCGCAAGGCGAGACTCAAGATCGTGGGCAAATATGCGGATAGCCTTTATTATAAGAAATGAGGCTGCAGAAAATCCTCTTGGACAAGTTTCCGTTTACGATGAAGCCCCAATATCGATGGAATTTATCGGACAGGCAAGGAAAATGATGAATAAACAGGAAATATATAAGTGGCTGACAGATCAGCATCTTTCTTATGAAGTGACAGAACACAAGGCAGTGTTCAATATGGAAGAACTGAATGAAGTAAAGCTGCCTTATCCCGAATGGGACGCAAAAAATCTCTTCGTTCGGGATGACAAAAAACGAAATTACTATTTGATTACGGTAAAGGGTGATAAGCGGGTAAACCTGAAGGAATTCCGTAGGCAGCATGGTCTGCGATCTCTGAACTTTGCATCTGCGGAAGATCTACTGGAAATTATGGGTCTGACGCCTGGTTCCGTTACACCGCTTGGAATCTTGAATGATACAGAGTGCAGGGTGCGTTTTTATCTGGACGAAGAATTCTCCGGGAATAGGATCGGCGTTCATCCAAATGATAACACAGCAACGGTCTGGATGATGGCAGATGATTTAATAGAACTGATACGGCAGCATGGGAATACAGCTGAATTTGTCGAAATATAATTCATATGATTCATCTGTGTGAAAGATTGGGTTTTACCAGGATTGGCATGGTCGAAAGCGGATTTCACATGCAGGAGGATTTCAGCCGCTGTTGCGTACAGCGTTTTCAGACAGAAATAGAAAAATGACCATTGGTCATATGGCTTTTAAGTGCTACCATGATTTAAGAACAAACAATAATATGGTGATCTCCTTATCTGAGATCCGAGGAGTGCTTATGAAATTATATGACAATGGCGATGATGTAATCAATGAGGTCAGGGAAAGGTGGAACAGCCATGTAAAATCTGTCAGAATATGGGGTTTCATCGCAGCAGTTCTTATGATTATTATGGGAATTGTGTGCATGATATTTCCTGTGCAGACAACTTATGTTATTGAAGTATTCGCTTCAGCAGCACTGTTGTTGTGGGGGATTTGGGAGATCGTGAGCTATTTCCAGAGACCGGTTATCCTCCGTACCGGTGTCAGCCTGATGAGCGGAATACTGAATGTTATTCTGGGTATTATGCTTCTGACTTCACCTGCAGATGAATTACTGATATTCTTTGGTTTCCTGTTTGGACTGGATCTGATGATGGTAGGCTTCGAGCAGCTGACACTTACCGGAACATTTCACGCTTTTGGTGTGATAAATACAGGGTGGATGACGTTTGATGGTATATTGAATATTCTGGTAGGAATTATTCTTTTGTTTATGCCTATAGCATCTGTATCAGCGGTGAGTGTATTGCTTTCCTTCTACCTTCTGGCCGGGGGGATTACACTGCTGATTGAATGCATCAATGCTAAAGAACTGAAGAGATAACGCATTGAAAAATTTTCTGATAAGCATCGGCGGAGAAATCTGCCGGTGCTTTTGTGACAGCGATGATATCAGTTTGCTGATTTACATCCGAAACCCATCTGGGTCGCCGCATTTGACACGTTCATTATTGACCGGGTCTTCTTTCCAAGGATCCGGAAATAGAGACTGCCGGGAATAGTAGAGGATATGTCGATCTGCGTAGAGACTATGTGGCCATACCTGGATATGGTGGTTTGCGGCGTTTTCAATGTAACGTACCATAACTCGTTGTGAAAATGGAATATCTGGATTAAAATAATACATGGATTTTATGTGAAGCATGGATTTTATGTGAAGATTGTGGGAGAGACCGCGACTACTTCAGGCAGGGGCTTCATATGGGACTTGATCCACAGAAACATGCATAACATCATCCGTAGAAACAATGGAACGAGAAAGAAGCAGACTGTATGAAGATTGTGATGATTTATGGTCAGAACCATAATGGTTCTACCTGCCATATAGCGCGTGAATTAGCGGAGAAGCTCAGAGGCGAAAGTACTGAATTTTTTCTTCCGAGAGACTTCGGTTCTTTCTGCACAGGATGCTGCCAATGCCTTTATGTGTCAGAGGGAAAATGTCCACACGCGGAAAAAATATCGCCGATCGTTCAGGCAATCGATACAGCTGACGTATTGATACTTGCAAGTCCGGTGTATGTTTATCATGTCACGGGATCAATGAAGGCATTTCTGGATCATCTGGCGTACCGTTGGATGCTGCATCGTCCGGAACCGTCTATGTTCCGTAAACAGGCTGTATGTATCTGCACTGCGGCTGGATCAGGAACACGGACGACTTTGAAAGATATGGCTGACAGCCTGTTCTTCTGGGGAGTCGGAAGGATTTACAGATACGGAACGCGGGTATATGCAGTCCGGTGGGATAAGGTCACGCAAAAGAAGAAAAACTCTATTGATCGGGCGACTACAAAACTGGCGGCGAAAATCACATCTAAATACGGAAGAGTACATCCCGGTCTGAAAACAAAGGCGATGTTCTTTATCATGCGTATGATTCAGAAAAAAGGAACCACGCAGAAGGACAGGGAGTACTGGGAGAAGATGGGATGGCTCGGACACGTCAGACCCTGGAATGGATGATATAGATCCGGAGTAAAATAATACTTTGATTTTGCGCGGATAATCTGGCAGTGGAAGCGCACGCTACTATTTTACTATTGGCTGGAGCGAAGATCGTTTTCCGGCTCGTCGTTGCTTGTCTGGAAAAAGTAAAAATCGGGGAAGAAGCCGGACATTCTGATTCAGAACAGAATGTCCGTTTTCCAACCCGCAGCATTTTGTGATGGTACCGTAAAGCCCACCGGTTCACCGAGATGGATTACCTTTCAGGGTAGAAGCCTGATGGAGCATCACTTAGATTGATCATGATGTTTTTCTTTGTTGTATAGGCGTCGAGGATGCAGAGATCTGTCTCCCGGCCTATGCCTGACTTCTTGACGCCTCCGAATGGAGCATGAGCAGGGATCATGTTGTAGGTATTTACCCACATACGGCCTGTCTCGACCTTTCTTGCTACGCGGAGGGCTTTTGTGATATTGGATGTCCAGACACCGCCGCCAAGTCCGTAATCACTGTCGTTAGCCATAGCGATTACTTCATCTTCATCCTTAAAGCGGATCACAACTGCAACCGGTCCGAAGATCTCTTCTCTTGCAACACGCATATGATTTGTGGCATTTGTAATGAGGGTTGGTTTGAAAAAGTTGCCCTTAACGAGTTCGCCTTCGGTATTTGCCTCACCCCCAACAAGAATAGTAGCACCTTCCTCTTTCGCAATGTCTATGTAGGATGCGATCTTACGGACCTGCCCTGCATTGATCTGACTGCCGATCTGTGTACCAGGATCAAGAGGATCGCCCTGGACTACCTTACCAAACTGATCAGCGAGCCTGGTTACGAACTCATCATAGATACCGTCCTGTACAAAGATTCTTGAACCTGCACAGCATACCTGTCCCTGGTTGAAAAGGATTCCAAGCTGGGCACCGTCTAATGCCTGCTCTATGTTGCAGTCGTCAAAGAAGATATTGGCTGACTTGCCTCCAAGCTCGAGTGTAGCAGGAATAAGCTTTTCTGCAGCAGCCCTTGCCACGCTGTAGCCCACCTCTGTTGATCCGGTAAATGCAAGCTTGCGGATATCAGGATGGTCAAGAAGATACTGGCCTGAGCGGCTGCCTTTTCCGTTGATCACATTAATAACACCTGCCGGAACCACATTCCTGATAAGTTCCATGAGAATAATAAGTGATAGAGGCGTTGTTGAACTTGACTTGATTACTGTACAGTCACCAGCCGCAAGTACAGGGGCAAGCTTCCATGCACCCATGAGGAATGGAAAGTTCCAGGGAACGATCTGTCCTACGACTCCTATAGGCTCACGGAGCTCAAGGCTGAGTAAATCCCCGTCCAGAACTGTTGCTGTTCCCTTGTTTGTACGGATAACACTTGCAAAATATCTGAAATGATCAGCTGCATATGGAACATCAATAGTCATAGTCTCACGGATCGGTTTGCCGTTATCAAGCGTTTCTACTGTTGCGAGGAGTTCTTTGTTTTCGTAGATAATATCTGCGATCTTATCAAGAATATCCGCTCTCTTAGCCGTTTCTGTATCTCTCCATGCCGGGAAAGCATCCCAGGCTGCCTGAACGGCTCTGTCAACATCGTCTTTTGTAGCTTCAGCTACTTCTGTAAGGAGTTCCCCGTTTGCCGGGTTGTACACCTTGAAATATTCACCTTCTGATGCCTGTACGAATGCTCCGTTTATGAAGAGATCATATCTATCTTTGAATTCTACTTTTGCCATAATTTCTTATATCTCCTTTTCATAAAATGTATTTATCTTATTTCTTCAATCTGTTTCAAAAGATGTGTACAGAATAAACGGAAATTGGTATGATTGTAAGCATCAGAACAATATTTATTAATGGTACCAGTTTTTGAAGAGGCAGAAATGATTCTTTGGATTGATAAATTCAGGTAACATAATAATGCACAAGTCACAATGATTTTCAATTAAGATATTCAATAAAGATATCCAATAAAGATACACAAGGAGATAAAAAATGTTTGATTATAATCAGGAGCTTGAGATGTCAGGAAAAAGCCTCTACTTTACCCTCTATGATCTGATCCGTCAGGATATTATTACGGCTAAACTGCCGGCACATACAAGGCTTCCGGGTAAAAGAAAGATGGCAGAACGCCTGGGGGTAAGTATTAACACCGTAATGAATGCATATGAACTCCTTCTCACGGAAGGATACATCTATGCCAGAGAGCGAAGCGGCTATTTTGTGACAGAGCTTGCATATAAGACGAAGGAGCGGAAAAAGTTCCAGGTTCCTGAAGAGGATCCTGAAATGGAAGAGGATCCGGCTACAGATTTCAGGGCAAACCGTACATCACTCACCCTCTTTCCGGCTTCCCTCTGGGAAAGATGCATGCGGGAAGCAATAAGTGGCTCCAATCCCCGATTCCTTTCTACTGTTTCCTGGAAGGGGCTCTATGACTTAAGGAGGGAGCTTGCCATTTATCTTCATGCGTACAGAGACATGGATGTGGATCCGGGAAACATCATTATCGGACCTGGCACAGAGTACCTTTATTATCATCTTCTTGCCGCCCTTGGCAGCGGGACAAGGATCGGAAGTGCAGATCTTGGAAGAAGCCGGTTTGAGAATATTGCCCGTCCTCTGGGGATAGAGATACAGTATATACCAATAGATAAGAACAACATGAGAGTGGATGCTTTAAGAGAGAGCGGTGCAAATGTGGTGCATAACTCACCTGCAAATCTTTTCCCGATAGGAAGAGCCATGCCGATTCAGAGAAGGCTGGAAATGTTTCAGTGGCTCCATGAAGGCCCTGACCGCTGGATCATAGAGGATGACTATGACAGTGAATTCCGTTATGACAATGGACACAGGACTACTATGTTTTCAGAGGATACCAGCGGAAGGGTGATTTATCTTAATACATTTTCAAAGACGATGGTGCCTTCCATAAGGATCAGTTACATGGTGCTTCCTGACAAGCTTATGCCTGCTTATGAGAAGACCCTGAGTTTTTATGCTAGTCCGGTTTCGAGCTATGAGCAGTATGCTATGTCTCTGTTTCTCTCGAAAGGATATTTCATAAGGCATCTTAACCGGCTGCTTACCCATTACAGGAAGATTAGAAATATGGTTATAGGAGCCCTTTCTCAGGATGAAGATCTTAAGGATCTGATAGAGATAGAGGAGTATAAGGCCGGAACACATTTTCTGCTGCATATAAAAACAGCATTAAGTGAGGAGGCACTTATGCAGCGGGGCCTTGATCAGGGCATACGGCTGGTATTTTTTCACGGGAGTACGGATAGTGGGGCTGACAAAAGAATAGACGTTCATACAAAGGTTGACATCGGGAAGGCATATACAGGAGAAGCTGTGTCCGGCAAAGACAGTGAAGGCAAAGACAGTGAAGGCAAAGACAGTGAAAACAATAGCAATAATGAAAAAGTTCTTATCGTAAATTACGCTTCGTTTGAACCGGAACAGATAGGGAGTATCATAAAAAAGCTTAAAAGAATATTGCTGTGAGGTCCGGTTTCCGGATTGGAATAGTGTTATTTCATTTCATCTATAGTGCGTTATCAGGCAAGATGGTATAATTTTCTACGTGAAAAGCTTTATGGCACCATAGGGGTTAAAGGCGGGATCCGCGGGATCTCTGCTTTTTTCTGCGAATGATGGCCCGATAGGCCAATGTACGAGGGAGAAAAACGTGAAAATAAAGAAGTATGTTCTTCCAATATTGATCTGGCTCCTGTTTGAAAGTGTTGCATTCATTCTGACCGTCACCAAACATAATATTTTCTATCTTTTCAACTTCAGCTATATAGGAACATCGATTGCTGTGGGTATGATCCTCTTTATCAGGAAATGGAAATATGCCAGGCGGCTGGTTCAGTTCCTTGTTGGATCATACATGCTGTTGTTCCTCGGTTTTATGGGTCATGAGAACATGCAGATCGAGGGATTCTGGTATTATCTTTTTATTGGGAGCTTTGAAGCCGCTACAATCCATTACGCGGTAGCAAAGATTTTCGGCCCACTGATTTTCGGAAGAGGCTGGTGCGGGTACTGCTGCTGGACAGCAATGATTCTGGATCTGCTTCCTTTTAAGACACCAAATAAAAATGGTAAGCATCAGAGGAAAAAGCTTGGTTTCATCCGGTACATCACTTTTGCTGCATCGCTTGTATTTGTCGGTGCAATTTTTATTCTGGGAGTATCAGATGCCGAAAAACAAAGAATCATTTTTGCCGCCTTTATTATTGGAAATCTGGCATATTATGCTGCAGGCATTGCTCTGGCATTTGTACTGAAGGATAATCGGGCTTTCTGCAAATATATCTGTCCGGTCACAGTGTTCCTGAAGCCGATGTCCTATTTTTCCATGATGCGGGTAAAAGTGGACCAGGACAAGTGTATTGGCTGCAAGGCATGTATGCGTGCCTGCCCAATGGATGTGGATGTTCTGGATCCAAAAAGAAGCAGAAAATATGGAACAGAGTGTATTCTTTGTGATGAATGCGCAAAGGTCTGCCCCAGGGATGCTATCAAAAACTGAAAACTGAGTTTCATCAAATTTTGCTGATGGCTGCAAGTGGTGTTGTGGGGCATATAATACGAACATGAGGCTGTGAATCAGGCCCCCTGTCACATCAAATTGATGCAAGCAAATGGCACAGCGCATCAACATCTTTTTCCTCTGTGGACCAGCTTGTGGCGAAGCGGATCACGGAATGCCGGTCATCATATTTCTCTCCAAATCCGAATGCGACATTTTCTTCCAGAGAGGCCATTTTTTCATTGTCTATGATGAAAAAAATCTGGTTTGTCGGAGAATCAAAATACAGCTGATAATGATTTTTTACGAGGGCATTTTTGATTCGGGAAGCGTATCTGATTGCTGTTTCTCCGATGTGCAAATACAGGTCATTACGGAACAGCTCATCAAACTGAATGCCCAGGAGCCATCCCTTCGCCAGGAGGGCTCCGTGCTGCTTGATGATCGTGAAAAAGTGCGGGATCAGCGAAGGATCAGGAACAACAACCGCTTCTCCGAACAGGGCACCGCATTTTGTGCCGCCGATATAAAGGACATCACAGAGGCGGGCAAGGTCAGGAAGGGTCACGTCGTTGTCCGGAGATGCCAGGGCATATGCCAGTCTGGCTCCGTCCACGAAAAGGGGAATTCCATTCTGCATGCATACATTATGAATTTCCGAGAGCTCCTTCAGATTGTATAGTGTACCATATTCAGTCGGCTGTGAGATGTATACCATGCCGGGCATTACCATATGGTCGCAATTTTCGTCGTTCTGAAAATCCATCAGGGATTGTCCGATTTGTGCAGCGGTAATTTTTCCTTTTGTCCCTTGCAGTGAAAGTACCTTATGCCCGCCGAATTCGATTGCCCCTGCTTCATGAACATTTACATGACCGGAATCAGCTGCCAGCACTCCCTGGTAGGAATGGAGGAGCGCATCGATAACGGTTGCATTGGTCTGGGTACCGCCAAGCAGGAATTCCACCTCTGCATTTGGACAATTGCATGCTTTGCGGATCTGCTCCTTTGCATGTGAGCAGATACCGTCTTTTCCATATCCGGGCATGGGAATATCGTTTGTTTCTTCCATTCTCTTCAGAATAGAGGGGCAGGCACCTTCCTGGTAATCTGATGCAAACATAAGCTTACGTTTCATTTTGAATCTTCCTTTCTGTTTCCGTTGTCTTGTGAAGTATCTAAGCTGTTAACGAATATGTGTTGCCGGCTTTTCCGAATGGCAGTATGTTTCAGCGTCTTTGTATGTATGTTTGCTGATGCTATAAGATTGTGGCCATAAGATAGTCAGAATATTTTTTCAGTTCTGTAATGATTCAGGCTGAATGGCTCTTGTATCCTTGCCTGCTTATGGTACACTAATTTCATATATGATACAAACGGCAAAATATCATTGCAAATATGACGAAATGTAATAGGTAAAATCACACAGACAGAATTTTTTATATGGGTCTGAAATATATGGATAATAAAGAAATCTGGTGAGTTATAAATGGATATGGAAAAATGCAGGGCATTTTTGTCTGCCGCAGACAGCGGAAGTTTTACAGAGGCTGCAAAGGCACTGGGCTATTCGCAATCCGGAATAACAAGAATGATCAAGTCACTTGAACAGGAATTCGGTTTTTCCCTTTTTACACGAGGTAAAAATGGTGTACGTCTGACTGAAAACGGAAGAAAAATGCTCCCATCGATCCGTGAGATGGTGCGTGCAGGGCGCGCTGCAGAGCAGATCTCCTCCGACATACGGGGTATTGTCACTGGTACTATTACACTTGGATGCTATTACAGCGTTTCTGCTATATGGATGCCGGTAATACTGAAGCATTTTGAAGGATCGTTTCCCGGTATAGGAATTCGGATGCAGGAGGGTGGCAATCTTGATATGGCACGCTGGCTCTCTGAAAAATCAGTTGATCTCTGTATCTGTGCAAAACCGGCAAACAGTGCATATCGGTGGATCCCCCTGTATCGTGATGAAATTGTAGTCTGGCTTCCAATTGATCATCCGCTTGCAAAAGAAAAAGCCATACCGATACGGTGTCTCGAAAAGGAAGCTTTTATTCATACCTCTCCGGGTCAGGATACGGATCAGGACAGGCTTATTGAAGCGCAGCATCTGCATATGAATGAGAAATATACGACAAGAGATGGTTTTACGACATACAATATGGTGGAGGCTGGTCTTGGGATCAGCTTTAATCAGCGTCTCATATCACGGAAATGGAACGGTAATGTAATACAGATTCCATTGACACCGCCACAATATGTTGAACTGGGCATAGCCATTCCGGTGGATATTGAATTGTCACCAGCGTCTAAACGATTTATTGATTTCTGTATGAAAGAAATACGGAATTTCAGTATTTAAATAGATTTCCGGTTGTTCAGGAAGCTCTGATTGGCGTAAAATGAAGCTGTTTGCTGATCGAACATAAATTATTTGACATTTGATCAGCTGCGACAAAACCAATAATATGTTTTGAGGAGTATGATGAGAGATCAGAATAATATGGGGATCCACAACACGCAGGATAACCCGGAACCACAGGGCAGCACGGATGCACTGCATAATCCGGATACACGGGAAACCCCGTTTATGCAGCATAACACAGATGAGCAGGATGACCTGCATGAACAGAATTCCGAATCTGCACATTCAGATATCAAGGATATCATTGATATCCAGGAGCTGATCCGTGAAATAGGGCAGGACGATGAAGAGGAGCAGGAAAGAATCGCGGAAAGAAAGCTTGACAGAGAAAATGCAGGTAAAAAGGAAGAAGAAATCCATAAGAGACGAAACCGGGTGTTCCGATCGGCAGTTATGATTTCTGCCATCATCTTTCTGGGTGTCTTTATTGTTTATGCAATCCTGCATTTTTCCGGGGGCAATTCCACTGGTGGAAACAGCGGTGGCAGAAATGCAGGTGCTGAAGCAGGCCTGGCACAGGTGCATGCAGTTTCTACATCATCAGAATCATCTGCAAATGTATCATCATCTGCAGTATCCTCCAGTACGGTCTCTGCCGTGACGGGAGATACCAGCAACACGGACCTTGATGTCCGTCTCTGCGCGGCTGGTGATAACCTGATTTCACAGCGGATGATTGATCAGGCTTCGGAATCGGCACAAAGTACAGCAGCTTCCTCCGGTTATGACTTCAGCTACCTGTATCGGGATGTGAGCTCTTTCATCAAGGAGCATGAGCTTGCCTGGATTGATGTTGAGACGGATATTAATAATGAGATCGAGCCATCAGGATACCCTCAGTTTTCTACGCCCGGACAGGATGGAATTGATCTGTACAATGCCGGATTTGACATTTTCAGTCTGTGCAACAATCATACCTATGATCTCGGCGTTCAGGGGCTTACAGCCGCAGAAAACTTCTGGGCAAATGAAATGCCTACGGGTAGTAAATTCATTACAACCGGGTTGTGTAAGAAAACATCTGACCGTACTATTTCTTATACGGAAAATTATAAGAGTGCTGGTGAAGAGGCTCAATTTGAGGTGCAGTACGATGATATACCGGTATTCACCTGTGTCAATGGAAAAAAAGTTGCTTTTCTCACGTATACACAGATGACAAATGAACTGGATTCGGGATCACTGTATCACACACCGGATGGCGCTGATTCACGTGTCATTTATCTCTATGAGACAGATCTCATCCGTGCGCAGATTCAGAAGGCCGATGAAATTGCTGATGCCGTGGTAGTTGCGTGTCATTGGGGTGATGAGGATAGCCACGAGGTGACGGATTTTCAGAGGGAGAAGGCGCAGGAGCTGGCGGACGATGGTGCTGATCTTATTATTGGAGATCATCCCCATGTTGTTCAGAATGCTGAGACACTTACGGCTTCGGATGGACGTCAGGTATTCTGTGCATATTCCCTTGGAAATTTTGTATCCACACAGGAACAGCCGGATGAACTGATCGGGGTAATATTGGATTGTACCCTGCATTTCCGGAGTTCTGATGAAGCTTCTGCTGATCCGGAGGTGACTATAGAGAACCCGACGCTTGTCCCTGTTGTGACAGACTACGGTCAGGATGGAACAAAGGTGCATGCAGTTCTTCTCAAGGATTACACGGACGCACAGGCACAGGCGCATGGTATTTCAGGTTACATAACAGATGGGACGGAATTTACGCTGGACTATATACAAACTGTACTGAAGAATAACATTGATGCGCAGTATCTTCCGGCAGAAGGATAACTGACATCATCTGACAGAATGGCAGAATGATCATCTGAAGAAAGAGAGGAGTACTGTATGTTCAGTCTGGATGCGGCGATAGGATTACTGGTTCCGTTTATCGGGACCACCGCGGGTGCTGCTTGTGTTTATTTTATGAGGAAAAATCTGCATGCGGGTGTTCAGCGTGCCCTGACAGGCTTTGCAGCGGGAGTCATGGTGGCCGCATCTGTCTGGAGTCTTCTGATACCTGCAATGGAACAGGCGTCAAATATGGGGAAGCTTTCCTTCGTACCGGCAGTAGCCGGTTTCTGGCTTGGTATCCTGTTTCTGCTGCTCCTTGATCAGGCGGTTCCGCATCTGCATATGAATGCGGAAAAAGCAGAGGGGCCCAGGAGTCATCTTGCGCGGACGACAATGATGGTGCTGGCTGTCACGATTCACAATATTCCTGAGGGGATGGCAGTAGGTGTTGTCTATGCGGGATATCTGACACATTCCGCAGATATCACGGCTGGCGGTGCAATTGCCTTGTCCCTGGGCATTGCGATCCAGAATTTTCCGGAGGGAGCGATCATTTCCATGCCACTGCATGCAGAAGGGCAGAGCAAGATAAAGTCCTTTGCCTATGGCACATTGTCCGGCGCGGTGGAACCGGTTTTTGGCGCGATTACAATCCTGTTTTCAAGCCTGCTGATACCCTTTATGCCCTATCTGCTTTCCTTTGCCGCCGGCGCCATGGTATATGTAGTTGTTGAGGAGCTGATTCCGGAGATGTCTGAGGGTGAGCATTCCAATATTGGAGTTCTGATGTTTGCTGTTGGGTTTACTCTTATGATGACGCTTGACGTAGCCCTGGGATAAGCAGAGAAGAGATACTGCTTTCTGAACATGTTGCGAGACCTCTGATTTCTACGTTGTCGGAGGTCTTTTTCATGTCCAGAACCATATGCGGAAAGGCCAACTGCATGAACCTGTTATGGACGATGAATTTATAAACACTTATGAAACGATTAATGAAATGTTTACAATTATAATCAGATATGGTAATATTAGCTATATTTGTTACTCGTTTTTAAGGAGAAAATGACATGAATGAACAAATTGACAAATGGATAGCAGAGCACCAGAAGGATCTGATCTCTGATGTCCAGGCATTGTGTGCGATTCCTTCTGTACAGGGAAAGGCAGAAGAGGGGAAACCCTTCGGGGACGGGCCGTATCGTTCTCTGAATCTCGCACTTGAGATGGCAAAGAAGTACGGCTTTGCAACGAAGAACTATGAGAACTATGTGGGTACTGCAGATCTTGACCCGTCCCTTCCACATACCCTCGACATCCTCGGACATACGGACGTGGTTCCTGCAGGTGAGGGCTGGACGGTGACTGATCCCTTCAAGGTTATTGTGAAGGACGGACGTCTCTATGGAAGAGGAACCAGTGATGACAAGGGACCACTTCTTGCGGCGATGTATGCCATGCGTGCGGTTAAGGAGTGCGGCGTGAAGCTCAGTAAGGGTGTACGGCTGATCATTGGCGCCAATGAAGAGACGGGTTCAGCGGATATAGCGCATTATTATGCACAGGAACCGGAAGCGGAGATGACATTTTCACCGGATGCGGAGTTCCCTCTGATCAATATTGAGAAGGGACAGTTCCGCGGCACTCTTTATCGTGATTTTGCTGAGGACAGGAACCTTCCGCGGCTGCTTTCCCTTGATGCCGGTGTGGCTTTCAATGCTGTTCCGCAGAAAGCGGTCATCCGTCTGGAGGGTCTTGATCTGAAGGATGCATCTGTGCAGGAAGCGATAAAACAAACAGAGAAGGAATGTGGTGTAGAGATTACGATCAGCGGAGAACAGGAGCTGACGGTAATCGGAGAATCTGCCCATGCGTCCACACCGGAGACTGGAAGGAATGCAGGTCTGGCTGCAGTTCTGCTGGTTGCCAGACTTCCGCTTCATGAATCTGAGCAGGTCCGTGCATTGAAGAAAATCCCGGAGCTGTTCCCCTATGGTGTGACAGATGGATCAGGTCTGGGTATAAAGATGGAGGATAAGGAATCTCATGCTCTGACCTGCACCCTTGATCTGTATCATGTAACTGCGGCACATGCCGAATTTGTATTTGATTCCAGAACTCCCGTCATGGCCAATAAGGAGAACTGTGAAGATGTCGCCGTAAAAGCAATTCATGATGCAGGATTTGAATGGTCCTCAGAGACAGGGATGATTCCGCCGCACGTGGTGCCCGGGGATTCGGTCTTTGTCCGCAAGCTTCTGGAATCCTATGAAAGGGTTACCGGTAAGAAAGGCGCATGCCTGGCAATCGGCGGCGGTACGTATGTACATGATCTGAAGAACGGAGTTGCCTTTGGCGCGGTATTCGATGGTGTCGACACCAGAATGCACGGCGCTGATGAGTTTTTTGATATTGATAATCTGATGACCGCTGTTCGTGTGTTTGCGGACGCAATTATCAATCTTTGTGCTTAAAAGGGGGGAAAATGAGCGATAAGCAGTCAACTTTCAAGCCTTATATTCCGGCCGAGAAGATCGTTCCCGAGCAGACGGTAGTATCGGTCCTGATGGGTGCGATTCTTTCCGTGATTTTTGGTGCGGCAAACGCATATCTTGGACTTCGTGTAGGAATGACAGTTTCAGCGTCTATTCCTGCAGCGGTTATTTCCATGGGTATCATCCGTATGATCATGCACCGGGATTCCATTCTTGAGAATAACTACGTACAGACCGTCGGATCTGCAGGTGAATCTCTTGCTGCAGGCGCGATCTTTACACTGCCGGCAATGTTCCTCTGGGCGAAAGAGGGTGTCATGGACAAGCCGGGGCTCATTGAGATCATGATCATCTGCATGATCGGTGGTCTTCTAGGCGTGTTCTTTATGGTTCCGCTCCGCAATGCGCTGATTGTGCGTGAACACGGTGTTCTTCCATATCCGGAAGGAACAGCATGCGCTGAAGTACTTCTTGCCGGTGAAGAGGGAGGTGCCTCTGCCAAAACGGTCTTTGCGGGTCTTGGCATTGCAGCAGCTTTCAAATTTGTCATTGATGGTCTGAAGCTTGTACCCAGTGAGATCAATACACCTGGCCACGGAATCGGAAGCTATAAGGGACAGATCGGAACGCAGATTTATCCGGCTGTATTCTCTGTAGGTTATATCTGTGGGCCGAAGATCTCTTCCTATATGTTCTGCGGAGGTATTGTTTCCTGGATGTTCATCATCCCGATGATAGCTCTGTTCGGTGCGGATATCGTCATGTATCCAGGTACTGATACAATAGCCAACATGTTCGCAGATGGAGGTGTCAGCGCGATCTGGAGTTCATACGTACGTTATATCGGGGCCGGTGCCCTGGTTGCCGGCGGTGTCATCTCACTGATCAAATCCATGCCGATGATTATCCGTACATTCCGCGACTCTGTGCATGATCTCAGACAGGGTCAGGGCAACAGCACCCTTCGTACAGATCAGAACCTCAGCATGCGCACTGTGCTCATATGCATTGCTGTACTGATCGTGCTTTGTGCCGCGCTTCCACAGGTTCCGGTAGGAATCGGCGGCGCTATCCTGATCGTTATCTTTGGATTCTTCTTCGCAGCAGTATCATCCAGGATGGTTGGTATTGTAGGATCCTCAAACAACCCGGTTTCCGGTATGGCGATTGCAACACTTCTTTTCGCCACGATTCTTCTGAAGGCAACCGGTACCGATGGAGCTGCCGGAATGAAGGCGGCAATTGCGATTGGAACGATTATCTGTATCATTGCCGCAATTGCAGGTGATACCTCTCAGGACCTGAAGACAGGATTCCTGGTAGGTGCAACACCAAAGAAGCAGCAGTATGCTGAGATTATCGGTGTTATTGTTTCTGCCATTGCCATCGGTGGTGTATTGTATCTGCTGGATGCAGCCTATGGATTCGGTGGTAAGGATCTTGGTGCTCCGCAGGCAGTGCTCATGAAGATGATTGTTGAAGGTATCATGGGCGGAAAGCTTCCATGGGGGCTTGTCATTGCAGGTATCGTTCTTGCAGTTGTTGTAGAGATCCTTGGTATTCCTGTGCTGCCGTTTGCAATCGGTGTATACCTTCCCGTACAGCTGAACGCGTGCATCATGGTTGGAGGACTCGTCCGTCTTTACTTTGACAGAAGAAAATACGCAGATGAAAATGAAAAGAAGAAAACTGTTAATCGCGGCATTCTTTACTGCTCCGGCATGATTGCTGGAGAGGGCCTCGTTGGAATTGTTCTTGCAATATTTGCAGTAGCAGGCATTGCAGATGCCATGGACCTTTCCGGTGTGCTGAATCTTGGATCTGTTGCCGGAACCATTGGATCATTTATCGTATTCATTGCAATGATCGCACTTGTCTGTGTATTTACAAGAGGCAAAAAGAAGTCTGAAGGCAAGGCATAATCCGGTTTAGTGATGGATAAGTGATGAAGAAGAAAGATTTAAAGGAACTCAGAAAGCTATCAAGGGAAGAGATCATTGCATTATACGATACGTACATCCCTGTTGTAACAGAGAAGATCTGTGATCAGAAGATAGCCAAAGACGGAAAAGTAACCCTGTTTATCGAGAATAAGGGCGTTATGAACACAATCATGCAGAAGCTGGCACACAAGCCTCGGTTTTCACAGATCCATCTGGATATAATCGGAAGCTATATCTGGCAGCAGTGTGACGGTCAGACAGATATTCATCATATTGCCGATGTAACCCATGAACATTTTGGGGAGAAGGTTGAACCGCTTTATGAAAGACTTCTGAAATTTTTTGAGGTTGTTGAGAGCTATGATTTCATCAGATGGATCAAGCCATCAGATCGTAAAGAATAGCAGGAATGTGACATTGCATCTTTTCCCTGCCGTGTTATAATGAACCAGTAGAGAAGATGTGGTGTCATTTATGTATCATCAACGCAAGTGCGATACTTTTACAGCATCATGTCTGTAGAAAATTGACAATGGGAGCCCATAGGGCTGAGAGGTGCATATTCTGCACGACCATGAATACCTGATCCGGATCATACCGGCGGAGGGATGTCACAGCACATAAATGTTATTTTAACAGTCCGTGCCGTTGGCATGGGCTGTTTTTTTACGTGCAGTTCCCATAGCAGAATGCATCTGCATATCCTGAGCAGGAATCACTTCATGATGGCTGCATATGATACCTTCCCTTTCAGAGACTCCCCACTACGCTGCCTGATGGGAGCACCACTTCAGGCTATTTGAAAGGAGCAAAGGTACTGATGGAGAGAGCGTATCATACACAGATGGAAGCGGCCAGAAAGGGAATTGCCACATCGGAAATGGAAAAGGTGGCACAGAAGGAGGGCTATCCGGTTGAACAGATCATGCAGTGGGCTGCCGCAGGGCATGTGGTGATCCCGGCAAACCGTCTGCACACCTGCATAGATCCAAATGGAGTCGGAAGACCACTGAAGACAAAGATCAACGTAAATCTGGGTGTCAGCCGTGACTGCAAGGATTATGATGTGGAGATGCAGAAGGTCATGCAGGCTGTAGATATGGGGGCAGAAGCAATCATGGACCTGTCCAGCCATGGAAATACCGAACCTTTCAGAAAGAAGCTGACGAGCGAATGCCCGGCGATGATCGGCACGGTTCCGGTATATGACGCTGTCATTCATTACCAGCGTGACCTGAATACGCTGACTGCCAAAGACTTTATTGATGTTGTACGTCTTCATGCGGAGAATGGGGTTGATTTTGTCACGCTCCACTGTGGCATTAACAGAAACACCATTAAGGAGATCAAGGCAGGAAAGCGCAAGATGAATCTCGTATCCCGCGGAGGCTCCCTTGTATTTGCCTGGATGTCAATGACAGGTGAAGAAAATCCATTTTACCAGTATTATGACGAGATTCTTGATATCTGCAGAGAATATGATGTCACGATCTCTCTGGGGGATGCATGTCGTCCGGGCTGTCTTGCCGATGCGACCGACAGTGTGCAGATTGGGGAGCTGCTGCGCCTCGGTGAGCTGGTGTCGAGAGCCTGGGATAAGGATGTCCAGGTTATGGTAGAAGGTCCGGGACATGTGCCGATGGACCAGATCGCAGCGAACATGAAGGTGGAGCAGACCATATGTCATGACGCACCCTTCTATGTTCTCGGACCTCTTGTGACAGACATTGCACCTGGTTATGATCATATCACCGCTGCAATCGGAGGGGCGATCGCAGCAATGCATGGTGCTTCCTTCCTCTGCTATGTAACTCCGGCAGAGCATCTGGCCCTGCCAAATGTAGATGATGTACACGAGGGAATCATAGCTTCCAAGATTGCTGCCCATGCTGCCGATATTGCAAAAGGGCTTCCAGGAGCGAGAGAACAGGATGATCATATGGCAGATGCTCGCCGGAAGCTTGACTGGGATGAACAATGGAAGTATGCACTGGATCCGGAATGCGCGAAAAAGATACGCGAATCCCGGATGCCGGAGGATGACCATAGTGATACCTGTTCCATGTGTGGTAAGTTCTGTGCAGTAAGATCCATGAATAAGGCCCTGTCAGGGGAG
>JBJEMO010000219.1:0-5322 GCA_051879715.1 Bilifractor sp. | reverse complement strand
AATACTGCCTTTTCTCTTGATAACCTTGCATTTCTCGCAAATCGGTTTCACAGAAGATCTTACCTTCATGAGTATCCTCCTTTCCTGTGCCGAAAGCATAATAAATAATATAGATTTACCTCTCTCTGCTGCCAGCAGGTGGGTTGGTCCTTACGACAGCACAAAAAGATACGTATAGCATTGTAGCATTGTGTCCTTTTGAATGCAAGTAAAATTTTCAAAATATGGCACATAAAAACGGACCGCCACACATACGACATACACAATACATACGTACATACCGCATAAGAGGCAGCCCATGGAACGCATTATGATTCTTTTACACATACATTACTATAGTCAGATCATTTATCTCTCCAGATGATACGTCCCTTATCCAGATCATAGGGGGAAAGCTCCAGTGTAACCTTGTCACCCGGAAGGATACGGATAAAGTTCATTCTCAGCTTTCCACTGATATGGGCCAGCACTACATGCTTGTTCTCAAGTTCAACACGAAACATTGCGTTTGGAAGCTTCTCGAGCACAACGCCTTCTACTTCAATTACATCTGCTTTTGACATGAAAGTTCCTCCTTGCGTATAATAGCGTTTCTGATATCTTTATTGGTCAGGGGCTGCCGCCTTTGAAGCAGGTCCCGCAGCACTGGATCCATCTTAAAACATGGTTGCAGATGCATCCTGTTTTTTCGCTTGGGACAATCCTGAAATTTTCTCTTCCCATCTGAGAGCAGAACCATATTGTCATGGGATCCTGTCACAATATACAATCTCCCCTTATCATGCCCTGCGAGACTCCTGGCAAACATGCCCTTTTTCAATGCTCTCATAAAAGCTCCTCAGATTCTGCAGCTGAAAGTGTCAGAATCTCCGGCTCATGATCTGTGATCAAAATTGTATTCTCATAATGTGCAGACAGTGAACGATCCTTCGTTACAACAGTCCAACCATCCGCAAGCCATTCAACCTCATACGATCCTGCAGTAATCATTGGTTCTATCGCCAGTGTCATGCCGGGCTGAAGCCGTATGCCTCTCGCCTTCTGATCAAAATTCGGAATCTGTGGGTCCTCATGCATTTCTCTGCCAATCCCATGACCGCAAAGATCACGGATAACGCCATAGCCCTTTGCCGTTGCGTAATTCCCGATGGCTGAACAGACCTCGTTCAGATGATGACCTGCACGCGCATATTTGATACCCTCAAAAAATGACTGACGCGTCACATCAATCAGATCCTGAGCCTCCCTGGAGATCCTGCCGACTGCATAGGTTCTGGCTGCATCAGAATGATAGCCATTATAAATCAGGCCAGCATCGATACTGATGATATCTCCCTCCTGCAAGATGCGGTTCCGCTTTGGGATACCGTGTACGACCTCCTCATTAATGGATGTACAGATCGAAGCCGGGTATCCGGAATAATTGAGAAAATTAGGCACACCTCCAAGATCCCGGATCAGCCTTTCTCCTTCATGATTGATCTCCCAAGTTGAAACACCAGGTCGAATCACATTCCTTAATCCGGCAAAAACTTCCTGCAGAAGTCTGTTTGATTTGCGCATTGCCTTGATTTCCAATGAATTTTTGATTGTCACTGACATGATAGAACCTCTGAAACATAAGCATCAACTGATATATTATACAAAATCAATTCAATTTTGCAATGATATCAGAAAAAACTTTATCGATATCCTGTGTGCCATCCACAGAAAACAGAACACCCTGCTTTGTATAATAGTCAATCAGCGGCTGTGTCTGAGCATGATATACATTAAGTCTCTTCTGGACAGTCTCCGGCTTGTCATCATCTCTAAGAACGAGACTCGCACCACAGGTGTCGCAGATTCCTTCCTTTTTGGGCGGATTATATACGAGATGATAAGTTGCACCACACTTCAGACATGCGCGTCTGCCAGACATACGGTGAATGATATTCTCATCAGGAACAGTTACGTCGATAGCATAATCAATCTTTTCATTACGCGCTGATAATGCCTTTGTCAATGCCTCTGCCTGAGGAATGGTCCTGGGAAATCCATCCAGCACATATCCATTAGCAGCATCCGGCTGAGATATGCGATCGACTACCAGATCACAGGTCAGTTCATCCGGAACCAGAAGGCCCTGATCCATATATTCCTTTGCCTTTTTCCCTAAATCAGTACCTTCCTTGATATTAGCGCGAAAAATATCCCCGGTAGAAATATGCGGGACGCCATATTTTTCTGCAATTTTCTTTGCCTGTGTACCCTTGCCCGCTCCCGGAGCACCTAACATAATAATTCTCATGAAAACCCTCCTGACTATAAATAAGCTCCTGACGATAGATAATAAAATGATTAGTCCCACAAATATTTAGTCAGACATAATTTTATACATTTAAAGTTTCATCGTCAAGACAGGAAAAGAGCTGCGGCATACCGCAGCTCTTTTCTGCAATCTTTTATTAAATATGATATCTGAACCATATTACTCAGAAAGAAATCCTTTGTAATTGCGCACCAGCATCATAGATTCAACCTGTGTTAGCGTTTCCAGAATGACAGATACAATGATAATCAGTGATGTGCCGCCAAAGGAAACATCTGCATTAAATAATCCGTTGAAGATATACGGAATGACACATACGATAATCAGTCCTACAGCACCAATGAAAATTACATATTTCAGAACTGTATTCAGATAATCTTCCGTTGCCTTACCCGGACGGATGCCAGGAATAAAACCACCCTGTTTCTTCATATTATCTGCTACTTCAATCGGATTAAACGTAATCGAAGTATAGAAATATGCGAAAAAGATAACAAGAAGAACATAAATCAATAAGCCGATTGTAGAGAACCAGTCTGAAGTATCAAACCAGTTACTTGAACTCAGCATGCTTATGATCTTGCCTCCCCAGCCTGAAGGGGATTTCCCAGTAAATGCAACAATTATACCCGGAGTGGACATGATTGACGAAGCAAAAATAATAGGGATTACACCACCAGTATTCACTTTAAGAGGAATATTGGAAGACTGTCCTCCAATCAGACGACGCCCTACCATTTTCTGGGAATACTGAACGGGAATTCTTCTTTCCGCCCCATTCAGAATCAGTGTCAGAACCACGATACCAAGAATGATAGCAAAAATTACAGCCCAGGCAACAGCCGCCTTTGCGATCGTTTTACCCTTTACAAAGTTATCGTACAGAGTAATCATATCCTGCGGTACACGGGAAAGGATATTGATCAGCAGCACAATGGAAATACCATTTCCAATTCCCTTATCATTGATCTGTTCACCAATCCACATAAGCAGACAGGATCCTGCTGTAAGACTTGCTACAACGACAATGACATTTACAGCATTAAGATCAAGAATCAGCTCATTGCCAAAACCAATGCACATAGCAACGGATTCAAAAACAGAAAGTCCGACTGTGAGGTATCTGGTAATGCGATCAAGCTTTTTCCTTCCCTCTTCACCATCCCTTGTCATCTCCTCCAACGCCGGAAAGGCAATCGTAAGAAGCTGTACAATAATAGAGGCTGTGATATAGGGAGTGATACTTAAAGCCAGAATTGAAAAGTTGGTAAAGCCGCCACCCGTGAATGCGTTCAGAAAATTGAACGCATCCGTGGAATTATTGCTGAAATAATTTGCGAAAAAGGTAGTATCTACACCTGGTACAGGGACCTGAGAAGCCAATCGTATGATGACAAGCATGAGGAATACATAAAATAATCTCCGCCGTATTTCCTTAACCCGGAATGCATCACGCAATTTTTTTAACATCAGATCACCTCAATTGTACCACCTGCTGCAACAATTTTCTCTTTTGCACTTGCACTTGCTGCGGTAACCTTGACATTGAGCTTTTTGGTCAGTTCTCCATTGCCAAGAATCTTGACGCCGTCACGTGGATTAGAGATTACACCACTTTCCACAAGAGTGGAAATGGTGACATCAGTTCCATCCTCAAATCTGTTCAGAGCATCAACATTTACAGAAACAATCTCCTTGGAGTTTCTGCAAGTAAATCCTCTCTTCGGAAGGCGTCTGTATAAAGGCATCTGACCACCTTCAAAGCCTGGTCTCGGAGCTCCGGAACGTGCCTTCTGTCCTTTATGACCCTTTCCAGCTGTTTTACCATTTCCTGAACCATGTCCACGGCCTCTGCGGAAGTTATTGCTCTGTTTTGAACCTTCAGCAGGGCTTAAATTTGATAAGTCCATTCGATACCTCCTTCCAATTACTCTTCAACCTTAAGCAGATATCCAACCTGACGAATGATGCTGCGTGTTGATTCGTTGTCAGGAAGCTCTACTGAGTGATTTAATTTTCTAAGACCGATTCCCTCTACAATTTTTCTGTGCTTTGGAACACAGCCGATTGTAGAATGAATCAGTGTAACCTTAATCTTCTTATCCGCCATCTTACCTGTCCTCCTTATGCCTGGATCTCATCTACTGATTTTCCACGGAGTCTTGCAACTTCTTCAGGAGTCTTCAGTGCCTTCAGCCCTTCCAGCGTAGCAAGAACTACATTCTGCTTATTGTTGGAACCAAGGCATTTTGTACGGATATTCTGAATGCCGGCAAGCTCAACAACGGCACGGGCTGTACCACCTGCGATAATACCAGTACCTTCCGGAGCTCTCTTCAGAAGAACGGATGCACTTCCGTATTTTCCAATAAAATCGTGTGTAATACTGTTGTTCTCATCTCTGGCAACAGAAATCAGATGCTTAACAGCATCTTCTCTTCCCTTACGGATTGCCTCCGGAATTTCAACAGCCTTTCCAAGACCTGCACCAACATGACCATTGCGATCGCCTACGATAACAAGTGCGGTAAAGCGGGAGTTACGACCACCCTTAACAGTCTTGGAGACTCTTTTGATGGATACAACATTATCTTCCAGCTCGAGCTGACTGGGATCAATAATTACGTGTCTCATTTTGTGTCTTCTTCTCCTTCCTCAGAATTTCAGTCCTGCTTCTCTTGCACCGTCAGCAAGGGCCTGTACTTTACCGTGATAAATATAACCGCTGCGATCAAAAATCACCTCAGTGATTCCGGCTTCAATCGCCTTTTTACCGATTACAGTTCCAAGATACTTTGCTGCAACAACATCATTGGTCTTCTCAAGCTGACTCTTGACATCCTTCTGTGTCGTGGATGCAGAAACAAGTGTCTTACCGATTGAATCATCAATGATCTGTGCATACATATTTTCATTACTGCGGAAAACAGAAAGACGCGGTCTCTCGGAGGTTCCGGCGATGTGATTGCGCAATCTTCTATGTTTTTTCTGGCGAACCTGTGCTCTGGATA
>JBJEMO010000218.1:0-35335 GCA_051879715.1 Bilifractor sp. | reverse complement strand
GCATGCCGCAGGAGTCGATCCCCATCATCGCTCTCGGCGGGAGATTCGTGATGGCGATCAGGGTCTTTCCGACCAGCTCTTCCGGCTCGTAATAGGCGTGAATACCGCTTAAAATCACGCGATCCGTGCCCGTACCATCGTCCAGAACGAACTTTAAGAGCTTCTTACTCTTCGGAACGGCCGAGCATTCTTTTACCTTCACCGCCCGGAAATCGGACTTAGAGAAGGTGTCAAAATCGACCTGATCCGCAAACAGCGGCTCGATCTTTACACCGGTAAAATCGATCTTTTCGTTTGGGGTGAAGAACCCGGACTGATCAGAAACAGCCTCGGAACTCTTCTCTTCGCCGGCCTTTTCGTCCGCATGTGCTTCATTGTTTTCAGACTTGAGGGTCTTCATTGTCGGAAAGAGCAATACGTCACGGATGGTCGCACTGTTCGTAAGCAGCATACACAGACGGTCAATGCCGTATCCGATACCACCTGTCGGCGGCATTCCGATCTCCATAGCGTGCAAGAAGTCCTCGTCCGTATGCTGTGCTTCCTCATCACCCTGTGCAGACAAAGCATCCTGCGCTGCAAAACGCTCACGCTGATCGATCGGGTCATTCAGCTCAGAGTAGGCATTGCACATCTCCCAGCCATTGATATAAAGCTCGAAGCGCTCTACCTTTCTCGGATCAGAAGGTTTCTTCTTTGTCAGAGGGCTGATCTCCACCGGATGGTCCATGATGAAGGTCGGCTGGATCATCTTGTCTTCACAGTATTCGTCGAAGAAGAGATTGATGATATCGCCTCTCTTGTGACGATCCTCAAATGCAATGTTGTGCTCCTTTGCCAGAGCCTTTGCCTCTTCATCAGTCCGGATGGTCTCAAAATCGATGCCGGTCTGCTCCTTGATGGCATCCTCCATGGTCAGGCGGCGGAACGGTTTGCCAAGATCAATCTCCTTGCCGGTTCCTGCCTCCTTATCTCCATAATAGAGTGTCGTGCTGCCGCACACCTTTTCAGCCAGATAACGGAACATGCTCTCGGTCAGCTCCATCATGCCATTGTAATCTGTGTAAGCCTGATACAGCTCCATGAGGGTGAACTCAGGATTGTGTCTCTGGTCCAGCCCCTCATTCCGGAAAACTCTTCCGATTTCATATACTCTTTCAAGTCCGCCGACAATCAGGCGCTTCAGATAAAGCTCCAGGGAAATACGCAGCTTCTTGTACTCACCAAGCGCATTGTAGTAGGTGACAAAGGGACGTGCAGATGCACCACCAGCATTGTCCACCAGCATCGGTGTCTCGACCTCCATGAAATCGCGGCCATTAAGGAAGTTGCGGATCTCACGGATGATCTGTGAGCGCTTGATGAAGGTTTTCTTTACATCCTCGTTCATGATCAGATCCACATATCTCTGACGATAACGGGTATCTGTATCCTGAAGTCCATGGAACTTCTCAGGAAGCGGCTGAAGAGATTTCGACAGAAGGATGACCTGCTTTGCATGAATCGTAATCTCACCGGTCTGGGTTCTGAATACAAAGCCCTTAACGCCGACGATATCACCGATATCCATCCGCTTGAACTCCTTATAGTGCTCATCCCCCAGTGAATCCCTCTGCATATAGCACTGAATCCTGCCCAGCTTATCCTGAACATGGCAGAAGGCAGCCTTACCCATGACACGCTTGCTCATGATACGGCCCGCAATGGATACATCCTTCCCATCAAACGCATCGAAGTGATCCAGAATCTCCTGACTGTGCTGTTCCTGATCATAGGTAGTGATTTTGAAGGGGTCCCTGCCTGCATCCTGCAGCTCCTTCAGTTTCTCCCGACGCACCTTCAGAATATGGTTCATATCCTGTTCCGGTTTCTGCTTAGCATTGTGGTTCTGATTCTGCTCTGCCATCTTTCCCTCCTGAAAAAACGCGCACTTTGTATTGCATCTGTACTGCTGCGCTCACCTTGCGCTGAATCTGTTCTGCGATCAGATATTTCTCTCAATTCCGAGGATCTTGTACTGCTCATCCCCTGCCGGTGTCTCAATCGTAACTGTCTCACCGACCTCATGTCCAAGCAGCGCCTTTCCTACCGGAGACTCATTGGAAATCTTGCCCTTCAGGCTGTTTGCCTCTGTAGAACCCACAATCTGGAACTCAAGCTCCTCGTCATAGGTCACATCCTGCACCTTCACCTTGCATCCGATATTCACCTTATTGGCATCTGCCTCAGACTCAACGACAACCTCAACATTCTTCAGCAGCGCCTCAATCTCTTCAATTCTCGCCTCGATCTGCGCCTGCTCATCCTTCGCAGCATCATACTCGGCATTCTCTGAAAGGTCTCCCTGTGCACGGGCTTCCTTCAGCTTTTCTGCAATCTCCTTACGCTTTGTAACCTTGAGATCCTGCAGTTCATCTTCCAGTGCCTTTAATCCGGCATACGTTACAACTGTCTTATTCGCCATGACCATTCTCTCCATCTGAAACATTGATATATAAGCATGTTGCACTGCAGCAATCAGAATGATTCTGCATATAGCTTCTATCTGAAAATACCGGTATTCAATGCAGCGTATTTCCTGATGAAAACCAGCCTTGAATATGGTATGTCCTGCATCCGCAATTCTGATATTTTAAACTGTTCCCTGTACAATGTCAAGCAGGGATATCCCGAAAAAAACGCGTAAAATCAAGGTTTTCGGGCCCATCCTGTCTTCTTTGTATCAAGGAATGCACACTTCGTTGACATTAAATCTGCGCAATGCTAGAATTTGCTTAATTTCAAATATTTTCCTTATATAGAAGGGGGAACAAGGCATATGGATGCATTACTACCATTTCTGATCAGGTGGTCAGGCGTTTTTGTCAGTGTGCTTCTGCTTCTGATCTCAATCATCAGCACGGCAACTGCCGGTGTCACTCGATATGAGAAGAAGATGTCAAAGGATGACGATCCGGAGCACTACATCATGCGAAATGCCATGAGCGGCGTTTTTATCGGATTCAGTATCCTGCTGCTGGGATGTGTTGTGGAAATATTTATCGGATGGCTGGCTTTAAAGGGAGATCAGCAGCGACAGCTGATCACAATTGCCGCAGAAATCCTCATTGCCCTGATCACCGGCCTGATCTATTTCTTTATGCAGAGAAAAGCATTGTGTGAACGGGTATTTGTAGAGGGCAACAGGATCCGTTACCAGGCATCCTTTGGCAAACCTGAGATTACTGCCTTTGATGAAATCCGCACGGTAAAAAAGGAAGGCTCTGATGACGCGGTTCACGCCAAGAGCCTGACCATCCGCCCGAATGAAGGCAGCCGGTTCAAGGTTAGAAATACCATGTCCAACTATGTCAAATTTGCAGAAAAGATTGACAGAGACGTTAAGCTCCCCGACCTCACGAAAAAGAAAGGAAGACGCTCAACTGCAGATACGGACGAGGAGGAAGACGACTGACAGACACTTCATATGTCATCAGACAAGCTGAAAATAGACAGCCACCTGCACCATACAGTTTTCCAGGCAGGACAGGCATATAAAAGCTGCCACACAAGACAGATACAGGATATCAACTCTGCTCATCTGCCCTGTGTGGCAGTCTTTTTTATAAAATCTTCATAAAAACTCCGTAAACTGTCCCTGCTTTCCCCCTGATTGTTTGACTTTTCCCAGTACTGCTAGTAAAATTCGGGATAACCAGGGCAGAGCGCTTTGATATGGCTACGCAAAGGATTGTTCATGCAGCGCATTGCTTAACTTTCTTCTCTATAACTCTGAAAGGATGATCTATGAGCCCTCGAAAGAATGAATATACTTCCTCCGGAAGGGACAGCCGCCTGAATTATTATCAGCGCATGCAAAGGCAAAACGGCCAACCCTATGATGACGGCTATGACAGCTATAGCAGTCATCATGCTTATGCCGATGATCGCAGATACATCGATGACGGCGGTTATGATAACGGCAGTTATGATGACGGCAGTTACGCTGACGACAATTATGAACCCGGAGACGATTATGATTTCGGCTTCAAACCGAAACGAAAAAAGGCCCCAAAAAGCTCCGGCAGACGTTCCCGCTACGCAGACGACTATGATTCCCGCGGCAGCCGGCGTCCCAGAAGGAAAAAGCGTCATCCTGTACGCAATTTCTTCCTGGTTCTTCTGGTTATTATTCTGATTCTGATCGTTGCAATTGCTGTCTTTCTGCACATGGCATTCAGCCGTCTGAACCGTGTAGACCCTGTTGCTGATACTACAGCAGATATGGCAACAGCGGCAGCTGGCGTTGAGCCCTACAGCGAAAAGGGAGTCATGAATATCCTGCTGATCGGTGAGGATGCCCGTGAGGGAGAGACCCAGACCCGGTCCGATACCATGATCATCTGCAGTCTGAACAGCAAGACAAAGAAGATCACACTGGTCTCCCTGATGCGTGACACCTATGTGCCTATCGCCGGTACAGATTATTCTGCGAAACTGAACGCCGCATATGCAGTCGGTGGACTGGAAACACTGGATGAGACCATACAGGAGAGCTTTGGAATTGATATCGACGGCAATGCGGTTGTCGATCTGGACGGATTCCTGACTGCGATTACCTCTGTGGGCAATCTTGATATTGATCTGAGCTATGATGAGGCAACCTATATGAACGCCAACGAGGGGCTCGGCTCCAGCGTAGATAACGCGCAGGTTGACGAAGCCTGGGGACTGGTGGAGGGTGTGAACTCTCTGACTCCGGAGCAGGCATTGTGCTATGCAAGAATGCGATATGTAGGCAATTCTGACTGGGACCGTGTAAACCGCCAGAAGAAGATCATACAGGCAGCTTTCGCCAAGATGAAATCCAATCCGTTCACGATGCTGAAGGTGATGAATCAGGCTGCGCCCAGCATTACCACGGACATGACAGATCTCTACCTCACCAGGGCCTGCCTCTACGCTCTGCTGTGCGGTTCCGACATGGACGCAGCTACTTTGCCCGGAGAAGGCATGTATACAGCCGAAACCATCGACGATCAGGCCGTTCTGGTTCCTGATCTTAGTGCCTGCCACGACGCACTGATCAGCTATTTATATGGGTCTGCTGCTAACGGCGACCTCTTCAGGGCCACATCAGCAGGTACAACAACTACAGATACCGCAAATACAGACAGCACTGATTCTGATAACAACACAGATAATTCCGACACATCCATAACGCAGCCGGAAAACAGCTTTGACGAGACCTATAACAGCAATAACTATGATCCGTCTGTCTCGGACAATACCGGTATTGATGCGGGCGGAACAGATCAGACCACTGCCCCTTCCGATAATGGTACCTGGAATACCGACGGAAGCTATGACGGTTCTGCGGACACAGGAAACGGATACGACAGTGGAAGCGGATACGATAGTGGAGGGACGGATAATTCCGGGTATTCATCAGATAACAGCGGTTATTCCTCCGATACAGGTACTTCCGGTTACGACAGCTCCGGTGACAATTCCGGATATAGCCAGGATGGAACAGATAATTCCGGTTATAATTCTTCCGGTGACACTTCAAATGGAACAGATCAGTCCGGAGCTGCACAGAATAACGATACGGCCGGGCAGGGCTATTAACACGCATAACCAGGGCAGATGTTAACTTTCTGATTTTGCCGATAATAGTCTTCTCTTCTACGCAAAAAAGGTGACAGTATAAAAACTGTCACCTTTTTATATTACGGCAGAACTTTCATGGGGCAGATCTGTTTTATGCATGTTTGCGGAACCGTAATGTAATCGTTGTTCCCTTGTCCAGCTTGCTCTCTACCTTGATCTGTGCATTATGCAGCTGCGCACCATGCTTTACGATGGAAAGGCCCAGTCCGGTACCGCCTACTGCCTTGGAATGGCTCTTATCTACCCGGTAGAAGCGCTCAAAGATCCGGCTCTGATCCGCCTCCGGAATGCCAATACCGGTATCCTGGATACGTACAAGTACGTGTCCTGCGGTTGTCTCGATTTTCACATTGACGCTCCCATGCTCCTTATTGTACTTGACAGCATTATCACAGATATTATAGATCATCTCAGAAACTACCCGCTTAACACCTGTGATCCTGCCGTGATCCCCACTGAGCTTTATGGTCACGCCCTTCTTGTCTGCCGCCGGCTTCACGTGCTTTATTTCTTCGGATGCAATCTGATATAGGTCCAGCATCTCCCAGTCATATTCTACACTTCCGTCATCCAGAGAGCTCAGATTGATAATATCATTTACCAGAGAGATCAGCCGGCTCGCCTCATCATAGATAGATTTTGAGAAGTCCTTTACCGTCTCATCCGGCATTCCCCCGCCCATCATCAGTTCAGCAAAGCCGGAAATAGAAGTAAGCGGTGTCTTCAGCTCATGAGATACATTTGCAGTAAACTCCCGTCGGAAATTCTCACGCTTGATACTCTCTGTCTCATCCAGTATGACAATGACGGCGCCGATAACTTCCTGATGATTATCATCATATGCCGGATTCGCAATCAGCTTATATGTCCGGTTTTCTCTCTTCAGCTCCAGCTCCTCTTTTTTCCCACAGAGTACCTTGAAAATTGTCTCCCGGAATTCCCTGGATCGATTCAGCTTGAGCACACTTCCTGAAGGCTCATCCACGATACCGAGCAGGCGAAGCGCCGATGGATTCCAGGACAGAATATCCGTATTCTTGTCTATGACCAGAAAACCCTCGGACATATTCTCTGTGATCAGATTGAATTCCTCCCGTTTCTGGCTTGCCGCGTTCAGCTGTCGCCGGATGGTCTCCTGCTGGGTCTGAAGTCTTTTCAGCAGTGGTGATAATTCATCATATACGAGATCATTGTCCTCTATGTGATCAAGGTCTATGCGATTCAACGGGCTTAAGATATTCCTGGTAACAAGAATCGAAAGCCCCAGAGACAGCAGCACCGTTGTCATAAACAGGATTACAGCCGGCCGCAGCAGGTGCTTCAGAATCGCCCAGATAGAATCCTGCGTCACAGCTACCCTTAGAATCTTTCCATCATTCAGCCTTAATGCATAATAAAGAGTCTCCTTGGTCATCGTTTCAGATTTCCGGATACTCTGGCCATGTCCTGACTGGAGTGCCTCCTGCACCTCCGTACGATTGCTGTGATTCTCCATTGTTGCGACATCCGCCTCATTATCAAACAGGACTGTGCCGTCTGATTCGATCAGCGTAACTCTGCGTGATGTGTTAATCTGATCCAGATATTCCTCCCCATCCTGTTCGATGCCGATCGCAATGATCCCGGCCTCCTCCCGCAGCTCAGCGATTGTCCTGTCCTCGAGAATACCAAACAACAGGAAAGCTGTAACGCCCATTGTAAGAAGAAAGATAAAGATGGATATGATGAATGTCGATTTGAAAATTTTATGACTCATATAACTGCACCGACTGCCTTCCCGCCAGATCATGTTACCCTGATCCGGTTCGAATTTACGGAACAAATGTCAATCAGCATTCCTGGTCTGCCAGCAAATACAACTCAGTATTTCCTGACCTGACACCAGATACCGATTAGCATTCCTCGATCTTGTAACCGATTCCCTTTACGGTCTGCACATATTTGCCCGCCGTATCGCCAAGCTTTACGCGAAGCTTGCGGATATGTACATCCAGTGTGCGGGACTCGCCATAAAACTCGCCCCATACCTTCGTCAGCAATTCCTCTCTGCGCACTACATTGCCTCTTGCTTCCAACAATGCCATCAGCAGGCAGTACTCCTTGTAGGAGAGGGAAATATTCTTGTCATCCACCTGTATGATATGCTTGTCCGGATTGACATACAGCTCACCGACATGATACTCATTTTCCGGTTCATTCTTACTCCTCGATGATCTGCGGAGCACCGCCCTTACCCTGGAGGTAAGCTCAACAATGCCAAATGGCTTAGCGATATAGTCATCTGCGCCGAGATCCAGCCCATTGGCTTTATCAAACTCACTGCTCTTTGCTGTCAGCATAATCACAGGAATATTCTCCGTCCGTATATTCTTCCTGATCTTTTTCAGGATACTGAGTCCATCCTCACCGGGAAGCATAATATCCAGCAGAACAAGCTCGGGAAGTCTATCCTCCATACCGTGGTAAAAGGCTTTTGGCTCTGCAAAACCCGTTACCTCATAACCTTCCCGTGCAAGCGCATAGCTGACCAGCTTTCTGATATTGTCATCATCTTCCAAAATGTATATCATGATTTCTCCCCACCTATGTATTATAGGTATTCATATATATATATGTTGTAAACATTTACGTATTGTAGCTATTTATGTGTTATAGTTATTTATATGTACATATATATATTTATTTATTTGATATATTTGTCCGTATGGATTCAATTGTGTTTTTTGCACAAAAATGCGCCTTCTCTACAAACAGTTTACATTCTACTAGGCAGAATGTAAACTCCGAAAGAAAGCGCATGTTAATTCTATGTTAACTATTTCTCTGGCTTTGAGACACACTGATCGTTCTCAATACTAAGCTGCCCGCTATAGTGGCAGCCGGGCAGCTTATTCATAGAATTGAAACTCACTGCTCTCCTTCTTATAACGATCGGTATACTGCATCTTGAGCTGCCCCTTTACAACAAAGCTTACCCAGGAGGCAATGTTCTCTGAATGGTCTGCCATCCGCTCAATATACTTTGCTACCATCAGATAATTGATGTACTGCTCTGTATACTCGGGATTTGCCTTGATTTTCTCTGTGATCTTCTCAACGACCGTATCAAAGCCATGATCCACAATATCATCCTGTGCGTGAATATCCTTCGCAAGATCAAGATTGCCCGTAAAGAAGCTTTCAATCGTATTTCCTACCATCTCCCGCATCGTCAGGAACAACTGATGGAACTCAGACGGAATCTCTACCTCAGGAAGCTTTGAAAGCTTGATAATATAGATACTGATATCACTGCTGTTGTCCGCGATCCGTTCCAGATCTCCGATCATGCGCATATAGGAGGCAATTTTCCTCCAGTCTGTTGCCAGAGGTGCCTGTTTCACAACAATGTTGATGCATCTCTCCTCAATATCCGTTTCCATCTTGTCGATGATGTCATCATGCTCCATGACCTCATTTGCAAGCTTTGCATCTCTTTCCGGAAAAGCATGAATGATCCGGTCGATTGATTTTTTTACCTCTTTACCCATTTCGTGAATCAGGACATTGATTTCACGAAGTTCATCATCATATTCTTTTCTGTTTGCCATTTTTACTATTCCCTCATTGTTCGACTGCATACCTTCAAACGCTATATATATAATAATAAGACACCTGTGTAAGATTTGTTTTAATGCGATGGTATTTACGCTTTCAAAACCATACACAGATGAATTGACAGATATCAGCCGAATCTTCCTGTGATGTACTCCTCTGTCTTCTTGTTCTTCGGGTTCAGGAAGATATCCTTCGTTTCTCCGGTCTCAATCAGTTCTCCAAGAAGGAAGAAGGCAGTGATATCAGATATTCGGTTTGCCTGCTGCATATTGTGGGTAACCATAACGATCGTATATTTCTTCTTCAGTTCAAGACAGAGTTCCTCGATCTTTCCTGTAGAAATCGGGTCCAGCGCACTGGTCGACTCATCCATCAGAAGTACATCGGGCTCTACTGCAATTGCTCTTGCAATACACAGTCTCTGCTGCTGTCCACCACTCATGCCAAGTGCATTCTTCTTGAGACGGTCCTTTGTCTCATCCCAGATCGCTGCCTGCTTCAGGGAACGCTCTACAATCTCATCCAGCGCAGCCTTGCCATGTATGCCATGAAGTCTGGGGCCGTAGGCAATATTGTCATAAATGGACATAGGGAACGGATTTGCCTTCTGGAATACCATACCGACCTTTTTTCTGAGGATGTTGACATCCATATCCTTGTAAATGTCTACACCGTTCAGACGGACATCGCCTTCAATTCTGCATCCTTCCACCAGATCATTCATCCGGTTCAGGGTCTTCATAAAGGTTGATTTTCCACATCCGGAGGGTCCGATCAGTGCTGTGATCTTGTGTTCCTGTATATCGAGGTTGATATTCTTTAATGCCTGATGATCTCCATACCAGAGATTCAGGTTATGGGCTTCAATAATATTCGCCATAGCTTTTTCCTGCTTTCTTATACTTACCAGACTTCAGTCATGTGTTCATATATAAGCCGTGTATTCATGCTGCAGTCGTACTTTCAGATTTCAATAATGTATGAATCCTCAGTCGTACTTTCAGATTTCTGACATAAAATCATACTTCAGCCATATTTGAATGTGCAATTGCGATTAATCTACTTTTACCTTGAGTTTTTTGGCAACAAGCTTTGCGGAAAGGTTGATGAGCAATGTCAGAATCAGCAGGATTGCCGCAATAGCAAATGCAACACCGAACTCTCCTCGTTCCTTGGCATACATGTAAAGAGCTACCGTCAGAGTAGATCCGGCATTTCCGGGTGTAACCGCATCCTTCAGGGACAGAATATTGTTTGCCATTCCGGCTGTGAACAGAAGGGCAGCACTTTCGCCAACAATACGTCCAATCGCAAGAATACATCCGGTTACAATACCATCGATAGAGGATGGCAGAACAACGGTACGAATCATATGCCACTTTCCGGATCCAAGAGCCAGACTGCCTTCGCGGTAACTGTCCGGTACTGTCTTCAGACTTTCCTGTGTGGTTCTGACGATAGTCGGCAGTGTCATGATAACCAAGGTCAGAGAACCGGCCAGCAGACTGGTCCCAATGGAGAAGAACTGCACAAAGATCAGCATGCCGGCAAGACCATAGATGATAGACGGGATACCCGCCAGTGTTTCAGTTGCAAATTCAATTACGGAGACAAGCTTGCGATTCGTTGCATATTCGTTCAGATATACAGCTGTTCCGACGCCAAGAGGCAATACGATTACCAGGGTGATCAGAACGATGTATATCGTATTCAGAATATTCGGAAGAATACCGATGACGCCGTTCAGAAGACTGGGCTTAGAGCTCAGGAACTTCCAGTTAATATTCGGTAATCCTCTGAAAAGAATGTACCCGATCAGTCCGGCAACCAGCGCCAGAATCAGAACAAAGGAAATGTACATCAGTATATTCAGAACTTTGATTTTAACTCTTCTTGATAAGGATATTTTCTCGTGCATAATCCAGCCTTCTTTTAAAATACTTGTATCTTGATCTGCTGCATTGTTCCATCACTCTTTCTTCTTCTTGAATACAAAATTCAGAAGAAGTGTGATGATCATGATAAATACAAAGAGTACCAGCGCAATGGAGAACAGTGCCTGTCTCTGAAGACCGGAGGAATAAGACATCTCACTTGCGATTGCGGTCGTCAGGAAACGAACGCTCTTGAACAGGCCCGGCATGTTCGCGACATTACCGGAAACCATCATAACAGCCATTACTTCACCGATGGCACGGCCGACACCGAGGACAACGGCGGAGGCAATTCCACTGGATGCAGCCGGAACGGATACCTTGAATACGGTCTCCGTCCATGTAGCACCTAACGCAAGGCTTGCTTCCTCGTATTCCTTCGGGACCGCGAGAAGCGCTGTCTCAGAAACGCTGATGACGTTAGGCAGAACCATTACGGACAGCACAATGATAGCCGACAGAAGATTCGCACCATCCGGCAGATTGAACATGTTGCGGATCATCGGAACGATGATGATCATACCCACAAGACCATATACAACCGAAGGGATCCCGGCAAGCAGCTCGACTGCTGAACGTATCAGTCCCGCAATCTTGTTGGTCGCCATCTTTGCGAGAAAGATCGCACACAGCAGTCCGATCGGTACTGCAATGACAATGGCACCCAGCGTACCATAAACGGAAGTCAGGATGAAGGGCAGGATTCCGAACTTCGGCTCTGCTGCGGTAGACGCCCACACAGGCCCAAACAGGAAATCCACAATACCGATCTTGCCAATCGCGGGCACACCGGAGGTGATCAGGAAAATCGTGATGAATAATACAAAAGCTATGGCGAGCATACCGCAGACGAAAAAGATGCCGCTCATGATCTTTTCCGCTATATTCTTTTTCTTCTGACTTTTTTCCATATACGGTGCTCCTGATGCACTGTACAGCTTTGACTGAAGATTTTCGGACCTCTCAGCATTCGCTTCTTTTTGATTCTTTGCATCTGTTGCTGAAGATATATGCATAATAACTATCCTTAAAAAATTATTTCCTGTAGAAAGGGATTCATCTATGATGAATCCCTTTCTGTTTCGTATTACAATCTGTATTTCTTTTCCATGTCACAGTCCTTTGCGTTCTGTGGCATTTTTTATTACTTTACAAATTTCTGTTCAAGCCTGATTACTTGTTTTTCTTTGCAACCGGAACAGCTCCAGCCTTTTCAATCAGATCTGCAGCAGCATCGCTGGTGATGTAATCATAGAAGGCCTGTGCCTGTGTGCTGAGCTTCTTGCTGTCATTTGTGATGACATTGAAGTTACGCTGAATCTTATAGCTTCCATCCAGAATGGTGTCCTCTGTGCACTCTACACCATCAACAGTAAGCTTCTGTACGGTGTCGTTGAGGTCAGCCATGGATGCATATCCGATTGCGTTCGGGTTGTTTGCAACGGTCTGGATGACATCACCGGTGGAAGTAAGCTCCTGAGAAAGCTTGCACTGGTCCTTGGTATCTGTGATGGATTCAAAACCATCTCTTGTACCGGATCCAGCCTCACGTCCGATGCAGACGATCTCTCCGTCATCTCCTCCGACATCCTTCCAGTTTGTGATCTGACCAGTGTAGATCTGCTTGATCTGGTCAAGGCTGATATCCTTTACTTTGTTATTCGGGTTAACAATGATTGCAATACCATCAATTGCAATGGTGGTCTGGGTAAGGCCATTCTTCTCGTCATCCTTCAGGTCACGGCTTGCGAGTCCGAGATCGGTGCTTCCCTCGGTAACTGCCTGGATTCCTGAACTGGAACCGGTCGGATTGTAAGTAACCTCAACCTTTGGATACTCCTCCATGAAAGCTTCACTCAGGTAGCTGATAACCTTCTCCATTGAAGTAGAACCATCGGTTCCTACAGTTCCGGACAGATCTGCGGAGGCTGCTGTTGTTGTGTCTCCGGATGCAGCTGCAACAGTGCTGGATGATGCAGATGCATCTGTCTTATCTGCAGCAGATGTGCTTGCAGCTTCTGTTGCTGCGGCAGAAGTAGCACCTGTGTCTCCGGTGTTGTCCGTAGTTGTAGAAGATGAGCTTCCGCATCCAGCTGCCAGCAGAGATACACCAAGAATTCCGGCAAGAACCAATGTCATTGATTTACGTTTCATTGTCATTCTCCTTTTGTAATGGAATCGTTACCTTCCATCAATAAAATAATTGTTCAATGCAGTTCCTATCATGCCATTGCCTGTGTAAACAGCGTAACCGAGGTCATGTTAACATTGGATAAAATGATTGTGTGCAATGTTAACACTTCAGTTCTTCACCGTTTTATTTCTTTGCCATGCCGTTCTTGCTTCTGGTAACGTTTCACCGGATCTGTATCTGGTCCTGTTGAGAACAGATGCCCTGTCTGACCCTTGAAAAAAAGAAATGTGCTTGCTATGATAAGGCATAAACCGACAGAGCATATAAGCTCAGACGTATACTCTTGTTTATGCTTTGCTCTTTCCGGAAATCCAAATCAATGTGCTATATATAAAGGAAGAAGTCCGCATGAAAATTTTTGCACTTTGTCTGTTTATTCTGATGTATGTTCTGATGACATTGTTTATGAAGCGTCGTGTATGGATTGTTCTCGCGACTGCGGCTGTTTTTCTGATTGGCGGGATCCTTCCGCTCTCAGCACTGCCATCTGCCATTAACTGGAATGTGCTTCTGATGATGCTTGGCACCATGATTCTGGTCGACTACTTTATTGCGTCCAAAATGCCTAACCTGATCGCGGACATCCTTCTGGACAAATCCAGAAATGTCATGTGGGTCATCATTTATATGTCGCTATTTGCCGGCGTAATTTCCGCCTTTATCGACAATGTCGCTACTGTGCTGATGGTTGCGCCGGTCGGTCTTGCAATCTGCAGGAAGCTGAAGATTTCCCCGGTTCCAATGATTCTGTCTATTGCAGTCTCCTCCAATCTGCAGGGTGCTGCCACACTTGTAGGTGACACGACCTCCATCATGCTCGGTGCGTATGCAAACATGGACTTCACTGACTTCTTCTGGATGCAGGGGCGTCCGGGCATCTTTTTTGCTGTAGAACTCGGTGCTCTCGCGACTGTTCCTGTCATGATGATTCTCTTTCGAAAGGATAAGCAGCCGGTTTCTGCAAATGAGCATACAAAGGTAAGTGATTATACACCGACCATACTTCTGGTCGTGATGGTCGCAGCATTGATTCTCGCATCTTTTAATAAGAATAAACCGGCTATCACCAATGGCGTGATCTGCTGTATCTGCGCCCTGCTGGCAATTATTATTGACTACTCCAGAACAAAGGCTGTGGAGCATGCAACCCATGCACTGAATGCCATTGATTTTGAGACGCTTCTGATGCTTTTCGGACTTTTCATTGTGATCGGCGGCCTGACAGAGACCGGTCTGATCGACGATATTGCTGCCCTGATCGCAGAGGCCGGCGGAAACAATATTTTCCTTCTGTATACCATCATTGTATGGATATCAGTTGTGGCTTCAGCATTTATTGACAATATTCCCTACGTTGCAACGCTTCTTCCAGTCATCACCGGAATCTGTTCACGTCTGGGGATTTCTCCTTATCTCCTGTACTTCGGACTTCTCTCAGGTGCTACCCTTGGCGGAAACCTGACACCAATCGGTGCTTCCGCAAACGTAGCCGCCACAGGACTGCTCAAGAAGGAAGGCTATGATGTAAGCTTTAAGGAGTTTATGAAAATCGGCGCGCCCTTCACGCTGACTGCGGTGACCGTCGGCTATCTGTTCATCTGGTTTGTATGGCACTGAATACAGTGGTCTTTTAGTCAAAAAAGCAGCAGGCTTTGAAGAAATACTTCATGCCTGCTGCTTTTTCTTATTTGATAATTTAATAATCGTAATGATCCGGATTCCAGCCTTCTGTCTCATCTTCAAGGCAAGGATTTATCCTGAAGTGTATGGCTCTCTGCTTTGAGCTGCCCGTTCAATTTGAGATCCGGTCTCTTTGTGACAGAAATCACTTCAAGCACCTGTTCCTGTACGCAGAAACGGATTTCAAATCCAGCAAATCCCATTCCATAGACTCTCTCCGGGTCATCCTGGTAGGAAGGCCTCGGATCCTGGGACAGGACCTGCTTTAATGCCCTGACCTTATCCTGCGGGAAATGGCTGTCCCTCAGCAGCGCATCCTGCAGATGCACCTCCAGATGATAATCCTTTGTCGAACCAGTAAACCCCTCCCGCGCATCCGCATGCACATCTGCATAGGGAATATATGGCTTGATATCGTAGATCGGCGTCCCGTTCAACAGATCTGCTCCGCAGATATGCAGGACGGGGCCGACACCCTCCCTGTTCTCGACAGAATCAAGCCTTACAGAGGACAATCCCAGTCCATTAGGACGGAAGGGAGACCGGGTGGCAAATACACCCATGCGCACGTTGCCTCCCAGTCTTGGCGGGCGGACCGTCGGATGCCATATACTGTCTGCATTCTCGGAAAATCCCCAGATCAGCCACAGATAATTGAACTCCTCGATTCCCCGCACCGCCTCCATGGACGCATATTCCGGATCAAATATGATTTCTGCCTCGGTATCAGCCAGTCCGCTCTGCCTTGGTATGCCGAATTTCTCCGGAAAATCAGAGCGGATGGCGGCAATTCTCCTGATCATAACCGGTTCATCTGCATTCATTCCGAAGCCTTCTCCTTAGGATCTTCAGGTTCGTCGCCCTCCATTCTCTCAAAGGGATTGCTCTTTGGTTTCGGCAGTTCGATCCCCAGTGCCTCACGGATAGCCTGGCGTACATTTTCAACCGGTACAATCGTCAGATGGTCTCTGACCTCTTTCGGTACATCCTCCAGGTCTCTTTCATTATCCTTCGGAATCAATACCTTCTTCACACCGGCACGCTGTGCAGCCATAAGCTTCTCCGGAAGTCCTCCAATGGGCATAACCTGTCCGCGAAGTGAGATCTCACCTGTCATGGCAAGATCAGCCGGTACCGGCTTATTGTTCACCAGCGAAGTCAATGCGGTAAACATTGTGATACCAGCAGATGGTCCGTCCTTCGGCACAGCTCCCTCAGGAACATGGATATGAATATCCCTGTCCTTGAAGTTCAGATCACTGTCGATATAATAGGATTTCAGCAGACTCACAGCAATCGACGCCGATTCCTTCATGACATCTCCGAGCTGTCCCGTAAGCCTGATCTGCCCGCTTCCGCGCATCGCGGTTGTCTCGATAAACAGGATCTCACCACCGGCCTGTGTCCAGGCAAGTCCGGTCACGATTCCCGCCGGATTGCGCTTCTGCACGCTGTCGTGAAGAATGCGTTTATTCCCCAGAAATTCCGGAACATTCTTCTCATTAATGGTGATTTTACCGGACGCATCCATCTTTTTTGACCTTCCGGAGGCTTTTGCAGTCCCGGCCGTCTGTTCTGCATCTTCTGCTGCTTCTGTTTTAACTTCTGATACATTTTCTGTATTTGCCGCAGACTCTGCATTGTCCGGCTCTTCCGCCGGTTCTGCCTTCCCGGATGTCTTCTCCTGCTCTGTCCGCTCCTCTACCAGCTTGGCAGCAACCACTCTGCAAAGCTTATCCAGCTGTTTCTTCAGACCACGGACTCCCGCCTCACTTGTATACTCCGATACAATCTTCCGGATTGCACCATCTGTAACACGGATGTCCTTCTTAGTAAGTCCGTTATCCGCCATCGCTCTAGGCAGCAGATGCTTTTTGGCAATCTGTTCCTTTTCATAAGGTGTGTATCCCGAGAGCTGGATCACCTCCATGCGGTCCAGCAGGGGCTGTGGAATGGTGTCCCAGGTATTTGCCGTGCAGATAAAGAACACACCGGAAAGATCATAGGGAATATTCATATAATGATCCACGAATGTGTTATTCTGCTCCGGATCCAGCACCTCCAGCAGCGCGCTGGATGGATCTCCGCTAAATCCACCCTCCGTCAGCTTATCCACTTCATCCAGAACCACAACAGGGTTCATCGCACCGGAGCGCTTGATACCCTCCATGATACGTCCGGGCATGGCACCGACATACGTTCTCCTGTGTCCACGGATCTCAGCCTCATCACGGACACCGCCCAGGCTGATGCGGACATACTTTCTGCCCAGTGCCTCAGCGATGCTCTTCCCCATACTGGTCTTGCCTGTTCCGGGTGCACCGACCAGAAGCAGAATAGATCCCTCCTGCTTCTTCTTCAGCGCCATAACGGCCAGCTGCTGCAGAATTCTCTCCTTGACCTTATCCAGCCCATAGTGATCCTTATCCAGAATCTTTCTTGCCGCCTTCAGGTCCACCTTTGGCAGCTTGTCCGGTTTCCACTTCAAGGAAGTCACAAAATCGAGGTAATTCTCAGAGGATGCCTTATCCGGATCGTTGGGCTGCATCTCCAGATAACGCTTCAGTACCCGGTCTACCTCCTTTCTGGCTTCCGCGGGCATACCGGATTCTTCAATTTTCTTTTTGTAATCGTTTTCCTCATCTGCGGCCTCGGGATCCATGTCATCAAGCTCCTTCTGCAGGAGGCCGATCTGCTTCTCGATTGCCGCCTTCTTGTAAAAATTGCCTTCTGTCGCGTTGTACCGGTTGTTCAGGGCTTCCTGCATATCAACCGTACCCTTGAAACGCTTGATGGCCTCCTCGACCAGCATTCCTCTCTGCCTCATAGAGTCAGTCTTCAGAAGCGCGTACTTCTCATCCGGACTCATGTCCAGAAACTGGCAGAACATAGCGGCAAGTTCATTGATTGTCTTGCACCGCTCAATATATCCGGCAGCCAGCTGGCCACCCTGGAAATGGGTGGTCAGCTCGGTAATGTCCTTTTTCAGAACATCGAGGAGATCCTTTTCGCCCTTCAGGGTAATATCCAGTACCTCATCCTTCGGCTCGAAGGTAGCCTCCAGAATATCGCCATTACTGGAAAGACTTGTGATCTCCACCTTTTCCCTGGTCCTGGAATGAACGCGCAGACCAACCTTGGTGGAATTAATGTCTATGACGTCGGCAAGAACGCCCAGGCCATACACATCCGCCATGGTCAGGTCCTTCTTGTCCTTTGTCTCTTTCATCGGTACAATCAGTACCTTATTGTCATCTATTTTGATACGGCTTCTCTCATCTTCATTTAATTCCTCAACGCCAAGCTGATAGTCGACGTCAGGAAGAATCACAGTATCATAGGAAGGTATTACCAGATAACTTTTCATATGCTTTCCTCTTTTCTGCAGTGACGGTTCGAATCATCACCTCTCACCGGTACACTGCTGCAATTGCAATTAAGACTGTGACGGACAAAACATTTACCAGTCCGCCGCATGTATTAGCACTCAAATTAAATGAGTGCTGATTGATTGTAGTATAGCATATCTTTTTGCAAAGTCAATGATTGTAAGCAATTTAATTTTTAATAGGAAAAATCAGGTGCCCCGGAGATTTATATTTCCCCCCGGTCACCTGACTTCGCTTTCTCTTCTGAGATAAAAAAATGCACAATTACTTCGGAACTCAGGATCCGATATACCTGCATGCCGCCAATGCAGCAACTGCTCCATCTGCCGCTGCTGTTGTCAGCTGACGCACCGTTTTCGTACGGCAGTCACCGGCAGTGAAAATACCGGGCGTCTTCGTACGGCAGTCCTCTCCGGCTTCAATATAGCCACCGGGTGCCAGCTCTACCTCGTCTGCAAACGCCTTATTATCCGGCTCCTGACCGATGGCGACAAACAGCCCGGATACAGGAAGTTCTCTGACTGCTCCCGTAAGCTTGTCTGTAACCTCGACAGCTGTCAGCTGATCCTCTCCGATGAGCTTTGTCACATTACTGTTCAGCACAAATTCTACATTGGGTCTGTTCCTGAGCTTCTCTACATCCGCCGCGTCTCCACGGAACTGGTCTCTCCTGTGAATCAGATAGACCTTGTTACAGATCTCTGACAGATAAGCAGCATCCTCCAGCGCTGTATTGCCGCCTCCGTTTACCGCAACATCCTTGCCCTTGAAGAAGGATCCGTCACAGGTCGCACAATAGGATACTCCTCTGCCGGTCAGCTCTTCCTCTCTGTCAATGCCCAGTGTCCGGTTTTTTGCACCGGTTGCAAGAATCACTGCCTTGCAGTGATATTCTCTCTTTCGCGTCTCAACAATCCTGTCATCCCCTTCGTTGCGGATTCCAAGAGCTCTCTCATAACGGAATTTCACACCGAGGTCAATTGCCTGCTGATAAATTCCTGTTGCAAAATCATAGCCGGAAATGTGTGCGAAGCCAGGATAATTCTCTATATCCGGAGTGTTGACAATCTGTCCTCCGTAAGCCTTTGCCTCAAGAATCATAACCTGCTTTCCGGCACGAACTGCATAAATACCTGCGGTAAGACCTGCTATACCTCCACCAATGATAACGATATCTGTTGTAACCTGTTTCTTCTCTTCTGCCATATGGTTCATCACCTTTCTGAACATATCCATGTATTCTGCCCGTATATAGAACGCTCCGCCTGTGTGCATATCCATGAATCCGGCTTCCTTATACAGACAAGACATTCAAACTGAAGTCAAATTGCATTGTGTGCAATTTATTAGATATCTCTATCATATCCGGCTTTTATCTATTTGTCAACAGATCACCCGCAAGTATCTTTCACAAAGCGGAGTTATGATGATTTCTTCCGCTTTCTGCGATGCGCAAACCATGCGGATGTACCGGTGATTACCATTGCAAACGCACCTGCGGCAGCGTAAATCCATGCAGGAATCCCATGAATCAGCATGCGTTCAGAAGTATACTGATTGCCTGCCATATCCGTGATCTCGATCTGAAGCTTATGCTTTCCAAGACCTGACAGACTGACAGACCCCTGATATTTTGTTGCTTCCGGAATCTCAGAGATCTCTTCATACAGCTTTTCGTCCAGCAGGACCCGGATCTTTTTCAATCGGATAGCATCAAAAGCCTGGTAACGAATCACCGCTTCTGTTTTCGTCATGAGATGACGATTAGTTTCCTGAATGAAATCCACCTCCGGATCTGTGGAATCTACACGGAATATGATCGGACGCTTATAGTAATCCATACTGTCCGGTTCATTTCCCGCTTCATCTGCAGAGGATACAGACACCTGGTAGATTCCATCCTTCGTGAAATTTTTCCTGCTGATGATGTAATCGTAGCGATACCATCCGTACATCCCATCATTCTTCTTCTCTGCATCCGGGACTTCCTGTACGGTAAAAAGCACCCTGTCCAGTGGCTCCCCATCCCTTGTAACCTCTACTTTCAGAGATTCCGCCAGAAGCCTGTCCGGATTATATTCTGAAATAACCAGATCCTTTTCTACCTTCCGGACGTAGGCATCCTGCAGATCACTGCAGATCTGATCGTATACATAAATGGATCCAAAGCGGTTTACCTTGAAGGGGATGTCCCGGGACGCACTGTTGCCCTCTTCATCTTCATAGGTTACGGAGATCCGATACAGACCGTCACTGTCTGGGATTGCCTGCAGAATATTTTCTGTTTCGGCAGCAGATAATATTTCCATCTCCCATGTATGTGCTTCTGAACCGGATATCGTCTGACCGGATATTCCCGGCTGTGGTGCCTTGACCATTCCTGGTATGATTTCTCTGCTTATGAGAACCTGCCCGCCTGTATCGTCCGCTTTTCCCGAAACGGTTCCTCCATCAAGCCGGACCAGCTTTATACTGACCTTGGCAGGCCTGGCCCCGGCAAGTGTCATTGTCAGATTTTCTTTGCCGGAGCTCTCCTTCCGGGTACCGATATCAACCTCCGCAGCATCTAACAGATTCTGCAGTTCTTCTGTTTTTCTGCTGCGCTGTACTGCGATATTCTGTGCCTCTGTTCCCGGAGAACGGATAGCATCATTTTCTGGAGATAAAGGCTCCCTTATTGTCTCTTCCAGATATGTACCTGATGCACTTTCCTGCGCAGGCTGCAAAATGCTGCTCACTGGGGTTGTTCCCGGGACTGTTCCCGGAACTGTTTTCTCCGTGTTCTCAGCCTTCCCGTCCTTTTCCGCTGCTTTTTCTGCACTGGTATCATATTTCCCTGATCCATCTACGCTCTCAACCTTCTCTTTCTCCTCTTTCAATACTTCGTCATCAACTGGTAGTGTCCAGCTTTGGTCATCTTTGGGAACCAGCAGTTCCTCTATCGGTGGCAATATGTTCTCCTGGTCCGTAGTCTCCGTTACTGCATAATGTTCCGGGAAATGATCCGAAACAGGGTCCGAACCGTTCTGTTCGGCGGCATTTCCAGTTTCAGCCTTTTCTTCCCCTTTCTCTCCTGACACAATATTGTCAGTATTCTGCTCTGAAGCTGTCTCTGCAGGAAAGGACCCGCTCTCAACCTGATCTGCACCAGTTATGTCCCGATCTGCCTTCTCTGAATCCTTTGATTCCTGTACCTCATCGGTTGCATGCTCCCTGCCATCCGCAGCATTATCCACATCAGAAGGCTGTAACATCCCTGCAGTATTTCCTGATGCGTCCTGCAGCGCATCACTATCTGAGGATGCATCTGCTGCTACAGCTGCATCTGTCATGGGCATATCTTCTGAGGATACATCTGCTGATGGCATATCTGTTAAAGATGTATCTGCTGATGGCGTATCTGCTGATGGCGTGTCTGCTGATGACGCGTCTGATGATGACGCGTCTGATGATGACGTATCTGCTGATACTGCCTCTGCAGATTCTGAAACCGGAAGATTTTCTGACGCCCCGGCTGTTGGCAGCAATTCGCTCTGGATCCCTGCTCCCTGCATGATAAAGCTTCCGGCAAGGACAAGCAGAACAATTTTTCTTTTCATAATACATTTCCCCTTTCCTGTCCAACACATGTCTTCTGTTACAGCCTAACGATCCTGTACCCGGCGATTAAGCTCTGCTGTTTCTGCATCTCCATTCCATGCACCCGGGCTGAGTTCTGCGGTCTTGGCATCTTCATCCTGTGCACTGCGGTCAAGTTCTACTGTCTCGGCATCTTCATCCTGCGCACTGCGGTCAGGCTCCACTGTCTTGGCATCTTCATCCTGCGCACTGCGGCAAGGGCCTGCTGCTTCCGCATCTTCATCCTGTGCATTTTGGATGCATGCTTCCATCACATACATTTCCTCACTGTCTGTATAAAGCATATTCCAGACCCGGTACCGTATTCCAATAAAAAAGGTTATACCGCCGCCAATTCCGGCGAGCACAAACAAAAGATCTGACATCCTATAAAACTGATCTGCACTATACATCATTCCCGTCCTCATGCATCCTGTGCCACTGCTCCCATTACACCCTCTGCCTGCTTCCTCTGCTCTGTATTCTTCCAGGTCCTGTCGAAATTACCTTGAAACACTTCAAAGCGTGTCAATAGTTTTTCCTGAAGCTGAACAGATTTTGGCTGCGTAACCGGAAGGTTCCTGATCTCCTTCATCAATAAACTGAGGATGCCTGCAACATCTTCCTTCGCAATATTGCATGACGCCATGCCCTTCCGGTAGGCATTGAGAAGATTGCCGAATTCCTCATACATGATCATCCGGACATATGCAGCATCCTCTGTCTGGTACTGTTCAAGCTGCCCAATGTTCATACGGATCGACTCCAACAATTTTCTGTAATCTTCCTCTGATGGTTCTCTGACACTGGCATCATCAAAAGCAAAGCGGACACAGAAGTCACAGAACGATGCATAATATCCAGCCTGCACAGCAAGACTCTGCCGGTCCTGCAGGGCGGCTGCCTCCTGAAAAAAGTATTGCGCCTTCAGAACACGGTTACGAAAAGAAGCATCCCCTCCACTGTACAGATACAGATACAGAATCCCTGCATCAAAGGCAAGCTGCCCATAAGCCTGCTTTGATTTTCCGTTGCGCAGCAGGCTCTGATTCTGGTTCCAGACCGTAAGAAAAGTACTGCTCTCCTTCTCCTGAAATATCCCTGTCTCACGATATGTCTCCAGAATCTTCTGATACGCCCTGCAATCGCCTCCATCAATCTGTATCGCCTCCAGGTAATTTCCGATTCTCTCTTCCGGGGAAAGGGCCTGTGAGACACTGATTTTCCTCTCGTAATTCAGCCCATCTGTGCGGACTGCCGCTGCCCTGCACAAAATGCCTCCCATGCATGAACTTCCTGCGACTGCTGCTGCAAAGAAAAAAACTGCGGTTATGATTTTCTGCCTTCTCCTTACAGAGGCATCCATACGTTCCGGATGTTTCAGATCAAAAATCAGTTCCCGGCAGCTCTGATATCTCCGGTCGGGTGCGAAGGCCAGAGCACGGTTCAATATGGCCTCTGTGCTCTCTGATGTCCCCGGTTTTATCTTTCTGACAGGATGATATTTATATTGGAAGGGATCTTTTCCCGGAGAAATCCCGGTCAGAAGTTCAAAAATGGTAATTCCCAGAGAATAAATATCGGAGCGGGGATCTGTCTGTGTATGTCCATACTGTTCCGGCGCAGCATACCCGTTTGTTCCCAGCGCAATTGTATCTGTCTGACTGCTGATCTTATACTCCCGCGCTATACCGAAATCGATCAGCTTCAGATAACCTTCCGGCGTCTGCATAATATTGCCGGGCTTCATGTCGCGATAGATAACCGGTGGTCTCTGACTGTGCAGATAATGCAGAACCTCTGCCAGCTGAAGAAACCAGTTCATAACTGTAGTTTCCGGAAAAGACTTCTGTCGAAGCAGAAGCCGGTCAAGAGACTCCCCTGTGACATAATCCAATACAATGCAGATTGTATCCTGGCTATCTATGATGTCGACAATTCTGGGAAGTGCCGGATGGTCAAGCTTCTTCATCACTTCTGCCTCCGCCATCAATGCATGTACGGCAATACCATGATCCGTCGTTCCGACATTCTTCCGGATCTCCTTCACTGCCCAGCTCTTATGCAGACGGACATCAATTGCCAGATATACGGTAGACATTCCGCCTCTCCCGATCTCCTTCAGGATTTCATAACGTCCATCAAGAATCTCTCCGACAAACATTTTTCGTTCCTCCAGCTGTTCTTATACCTGGATTTACCCGGTAACCTTCCTGTGCTGTCCTGCATAATAAAGTGCCGGATAAGCAAAATTCCGGTGCTTCAAATCATATTTTCATTACACACCTGTCTGTATAACCGACAGGTGCGCGCTTGTCAGCGCAATATACAGAAAATATGTCCGTGCAAAATATACATTCACACATAAATCCTGATAAATAAGGTGTATAGGGAAATTACACCGGACGAATGACCGATGCCCGGAAGAAGAACTGCTTCCGGAATAGAAGTATCTTAAGTATAGCATGCAGGTTGGGACGTTCCACAGAGAATATATGAACGTTTCTGCCAAAATTCATGCCTTGCTTTTTGTTACATATTTTTACGATTGCGCTGTTTTTCCTGCAACGGAAGCCGCAAATGCATCATGGAAACACGGGTTACTGTTCAGAAGCCTGTAAGAAAGGGTGTTTCTCATTTGACTTCTTGCATTCGTAAGGAATCCGCCACGCTCCTTGCTGTTGAAATCCTGCCGCCCGCGGGATATAATAATGCCGTTTTCGGCACGACTGAAAATGATACATTGAAATCCCGCAGACTTTTTAAATCTGATCATACCAATGCGTTTTGAACATTTGCGATCTGGCAATATCAGTATTTTCAGGTTTTCAGAGAATAGCGATCATTTATATACAAATCAATAAGGAAAAAAAGAATGCATGTACAGACAGTAACTGCCGCCCAGTTAGAAAGCTGGCCGGCTGAGGATTATATGATCATTGATGTGCGCGATGAAAGTGCATACAGACTTGGAAACATACCGGGGTCTATCCGGATTTCCAGAGATGATCTGCTTAATGGCAGTTTTTCGCTTCCCAGAAACAAGAAGCTTGTATTTTACTGCATGTTCGGTGTTCTGAGCAGGGATCCGGCTGCAAAGCTTCTGGAAGACGGCTATCAGGCCTATCATCTGGAAGGTGGCTATGGAAGCTGGCTCGTCCGCGTCATGAAATCCGAGTCCGGCAACCTGGAGCGCAGGGCGGATATTGAAAAAAGCCTCAGGAAGCGTTTCAAGCACGACATTATGGGCCGCTTTGTGAAGGCCATCATTGATTATGAGCTGATCCAGCCGAATGACAAAATCGCAGTCTGCATCTCCGGCGGCAAGGATTCCATGCTTATGGCAATGCTTTTCAAGGAATTAAAAAGAAGAAATAAAATCCCATTCGAGGTCGTCTATCTGTGTATGGACCCGGGGTACAGCGAAACCACACTTGGCATGATTCAAGGCAATGCCGATCTGCTCGGCATACCGCTCACCATGTTCCACACCAGAATCTTTGACGCAGTAGACAATATTCCCAAATCTCCATGCTACATCTGTGCACGAATGCGCCGCGGGTACCTGTACCGTCAGGCGAAGGACCTGGGCTGTAATAAAATTGCACTGGGGCATCACTATGACGATGTAATTGAGACAACGCTGATGAGCATTCTGTACAGCGGTCAGACCCAGACCATGATGCCAAAGCTCCACAGTACGAACTTTGAGGGAATGGAGCTGATACGCCCGCTCTACCTGATCCATGAGGATGACATCAAGGCCTGGAGAGATGCCAATGGCCTGCAGTTTATCCGCTGCGCCTGCCATTTTACAGACACCTGCTCCGTGGACGGCCATGGCGGTACAGGATCCAAACGCCTTGAGGCAAAGCGCCTCATCGCCCAGATCAAAAAGACCACTCCCTCCGTTGAAGGCAACATCTTCCGAAGCATGGAAAATATCTGCATGAACGCTGTACTCGGATACAAGGACCATGAAGGAAACCGGCACAGCTTCCTGGATACGTATGACGGTGCAGATGATACGCCACGGCCAGACAGGAACAGTCACGGAAAACAGAAGGGATCCATGTTTTAAAATCTCTTTCATGCATGCTTCTGGTATTATCTTATAACATCTCTGGCTATTCTAGGTGCAGACAGGTATTTCATAGACCATTTGTCAGAGCATTACCGGCTGTTCAAAGATTTATCCAGACACTGCCAATGAAGTTTAAGCGAGGACTGTTTGACGAAGGCGTCCTAAGCGCCTGAGGAGTTCCGCAGCTTCACTACATACGGATAAATCTTTGTTACAGCCGGTTTGCGAATGACGATCGAGCTATGAAATACCTGTCTGCACACTCAGTGCTAATAAATTCATACTGTAATTTCACCTGTAAATACTGTGGCAGCCGGTCCGGTCATATAGACGTGGTTATCCTTCCGGTTCCACTCAATCTTCAGATCTCCTCCGCGCAGCTTTACCGTGATCGGAACGTCTCCTCTCACCTTTCCATTGACGATGGAAGCAACCACCGCACCGCAGGCACCGGTTCCGCAGGCCAGGGTCTCTCCCGATCCTCTCTCCCAGACACGCATCTGGATGGTATCTTCTCCCAGAACCTTGATGAATTCTGTATTGACCCGCTCCGGGAAAATCGGGTTGTTCTCAAATTTCGGACCGATCTCTTCAATTTTCAGGTTTTCCACATCATCCATGAAGACTACTGCGTGAGGATTTCCCATGGATACTGCTGTAAAGCGGTATTCCTTTCCATCCAGGATGATCGGCACATCTATTGCCTTCTCTGTATCTGACTGGACAGGCACTCTGGAAGCCGTCAGTTCTGCTGGTCCCATGTCGACACGGACGCTTTTTGTTTTGCCATCTTCAATGGTCAGGTCCAGAACCTTGATGCCACTCTGCGTGGCTACCGTCATCCTTGTCTTTGGAACAATACCATGCTCGTACACGTACTTTGCCACACAGCGGATGCCATTTCCGCACATTTTCCCCCTGGAGCCGTCCGCATTGTACATGTCCATCTCACAATCAGCCACCTTGGATGGCAGGATCAGAATCAGCCCATCCGATCCGATCCCGAAATGACGGTCACTCACACGGATGGATAGTGCCGAAGGATCATCCACCTTCTCCTCAAAGCAATTAACGTATACATAATCATTTCCACAACCCTGCATTTTTGTAAATTTCATATTGAGCCTCTTTTCTGAACAAAGTCACTTATCTGTCTGTATCCCTTCCGTTCTGCTTCTTCCGGATCCGGAAATAAATCTGCTTCTGACCATTCACATCCTTGCGTTCCTCCCACTCATAGGAGCCCAGTGATTTGATGAAGGCTGTAAACTTATTATATCCGAAATTCCGCACATCAAACTCGGGCATACGTCTGGACAGCTGATCTCCCAGCTTTCCGGAAAAGATCCAGTTGTCCTCATCTGAAAACTTTTCAATAATCGTATTCAGTGCGTTGCGGACACGGCTGAGATCCTTCTGCCGCTTTTTCTCCAGCTCGCGCTCCTCTCTTGTGGTGCCCCTCTTGTCCGGCTTCTTTTTCAGTATGGTTCTGACGGTTTTATGTTCCGATACCGTTTTACCTGTGGAAGAGACATTCTCTTCCTCTGCAGCCGGTACATTTTCCTCCTCCGCGTCGCCCTCGCCTCCGGCAGCTGCCTCCTGCAGCTTCTGCTCATAAAGCATGTCCAGATACTTGAACTGATTGCATGCAGTAATAAAGGGCATAGGCGTTTTTGTCTCTCCCATGCCGATGACCTGCTTGCCGGCTTCACGGAGTCTGGCCACCAGTCTGGTAAAATCACTGTCTGAGGACACGATCACAAAGCCGTCTACGGTATTTGAATATAAGATGTCCATCGCATCAATGATCATGGCAGAATCTGTGGAATTCTTTCCCGTCGTATAGCTGTACTGCTGGATCGGGATAATGGAATTGTTCAGCAGTACCTGCTTCCAGGAATTCATTCTCGGACTTGTCCAGTCTCCATAAATTCTCTTATATGTTGCAATTCCGTTGTTCGATGTTTCCTCAAGAATGATCCTGATGTACTTCTCCGAGACATTATCCGCATCAATCAGAACCGCAAACTTTAATTCATTCTCCATAGAATATCCTTTTATTCCTTCATGTTCTATTGTTTTTATTTTATCTTTCTTCAGATTTTACCTGTTACTGAAAAAATTCACCCTTAAATTTCATCCCGCACTGGCCTATGATAAAAGAAAACCCAGCCTGCCTCTGCACTATCCTTTCATGTGCACTGCTGTCTGTGTTTTTCGGGGATTTCATTCGGTAAATCTTTTCAGCAGATTTTATTCAGTATAACATAACCGGTACATACCGACAAATACATACCGGCAAATGAGGAGGAACGAAAATGGATAGACATGCCGTTGCATTACAGATCAAACCAGGAAAATTCAATGACTTTCGGGGTGGCCTTGGTGAAATCTGGAACAATCTCACCCATCTTATGGATGATCTTGAAATCAGCAATTTCAGCCTCTGGAATATTGAGGATCTGGTTTTTGGCTATTACGAGACAGATCTTCTCTCACCGAAGCCGACTGACCGTCAGAAAGAAGAATTCCACAAACTGGAATCCAGAATGGGAGACTCTTATACATGGATCTCCGGACCCGATCAGGAAATGCGTCTGATGTACCATGATTTCGGCATTGTACGCCCGAACAAGGAGCTGATCCGCCATCGTGTCTTTGCTACAAAGCTGAAGGGGGCCTTCCAGGAGGAATACAAGCGCCGCCACGACGGACTGATTGCAGCCAGAGAGGGAAAGGTAGATCCGGGCCCTGACAGCAACTTCTCCATCTGGAACGCCGGGGACTATATCTTCGGCTATGATGAGATTGATGTGACCATGGAGAGCGCAGAGACAGAGGCAGACCGGCAGGCCACGATTCAGTGGGAGACGAAGATGCTGGAGATCATGGAATGGTATACTGATGATGTGGACTGGATCACCGGGGCGCATCATAAGCACATCGTAAGGATCGGCTATCACAACTAGCTTTGCTGCATCTTCTGTTTAGCCAGTCATTTATAGTAACGGATCACTGTTTACCAGGGAAGGGATTTCTGAACCGCAATATTATTTTACTGTGGTAAAGCGTTAAATTTTATATTGATCTTTCCGCTTTGAGATGTCATAATCAATAAACGTATAGAAAATAATTGAAGCCAGTCAGCCGCTCTGGCTGGCTTTTCACCATTTACCAGCGATCAGGACATTTGTCAATGATCAGGACATTCATCAATGATCGGGAAAAGAGGGAAACAGCATGTCAAAGTGGGAAGATAATGTACGCAGGGTGGTTCCTTATGTCGCGGGCGAACAGCCGAAGAACCAGCCTGATATGGTAAAGCTCAACACGAACGAAAATCCATATCCGCCATCACCGAGGGTCGCCGGGGCATTGCGGCAGCTGGACACAGATGCCATGCGCCTGTATCCTGATCCTGCGGCTGCAGAACTTGTAAACGCGATCGCAAAGCAGTATCAGGTAAAGCCTGCGCAGGTCTTTGTCGGTGTCGGCTCTGATGACGTGCTTGCCATGGCTTTTCAGACCTTCTTTAACTCTGACAAGCCGATCCTCTTTCCGGATATCACCTATTCCTTTTATGACGTCTGGGCTGACTGCTTTCGCATCCCCTACAGGCAGATACCCCTCGATGAGAATTTCATGATCCACCTGGAGGATTACAAGGTGGAAAATGGCGGCATCGTATTTCCGAACCCGAATGCGCCCACCGGACTTGCGCTTCCGCTTTCTGCCATTGAGGAGATCCTGCAGGCAAATCCTGATGTCGTAGTGATCGTAGACGAAGCCTATGTGGACTTTGGTGCAGTATCAGCCCTCCCTCTTCTGGACCGCTACGAGAATCTCCTGGTGGTGCAGACCTTTTCCAAATCCCGCGCCCTTGCGGGCATGCGGATCGGCTATGCCATCGGAAATGAGAAGCTGATCGGCTATCTGCAGGATGTGAAGTACTCCTTCAACTCCTATACCATGAGCCGTGCCACAATTGCCCTTGGCACCGCTGCCATGGAGGATGAAGCCTATCATCAGGAAATTGTACGCAAAATTGTGGAAACAAGGGAATGGACAAAAAAAGAGCTGCGGAAGCGGAACTTCAGCTTCGCAGACTCCTCATCGAACTTCATATTTGCCACCCACGCCACAGTTCCTGCCAAAGAGCTGTTCGAGGCGCTGCGTGAACAGCACATCTATGTACGCTATTTCAACAAACCGAGAATCGACAATTATCTGCGCATCACCATCGGTACACGGGAACAGATGCAGAGGTTCTTCGATTTTCTGGACGCATATCTGTAAACAGACAAGCTGCGGGTTGCAGAAGCAATCCGCAGCTTAATAAAGTTATTTCAAACAGCAAATTTCACACAGGCAGGAATTTCATAGCACATTTGTCAGAGCATTACCGGCTGTTCAAAGATTTATCCGGACGTAACCAATGAAGTAAAAAGCGAGGACTGTTTGACGAAGGCGCAAAGCGCCTGAGGAGTTCCGCAGCTTCAAAAACCAAGGATAAATCTTTGTTACAGCCGGTTTGCGAATGACGACCGGGCTATGAAATCCCTGCCTGCGCTAACTTGCACTGCGCAGGAATGTCCTAAAAAAAATTCTCAGGAATGTCTTCTCCATGTCTTCGGATAAAACATAATCAGCATCGGAAGAATCTCCAGCCGTCCGGCAAGCATATCAAAGATCAGTATGATCTTCGAGAAGTAGCTGTACATGGAGAAATTGCTCGTGGGGCCTACCACAGAGAATCCCGGTCCGATGTTGTTCAACGTTGCCGCAACCGCCGATACGTTCGTTTCAAAATCAAATCCATCCACTGAAATCAGCAGGATAGACACAGCAAATATCAGGAAATACGTCGTCAGGAAAATGTACAGCGACCGAAGCGTCCTGCTTCCGACCGGCGCACCATCCATGCGGACCTTCTTCACGCTTCGTGGATGTACCAGCTGGTACAATTCCAGAATCATGGATTTCACCGCAACGATCAGACGGCTCACCTTGATGCCTCCTCCGGTGCTGCCGGCGCAGGCTCCGCAGATCATGAGCAGGAACAGAATCGTCTTGGAGAACGACGGCCACTTATCAAAATCCGCCGTCGCAAATCCGGTAGTCGTGATAATTGTAGCAACCTGGAAAAAGGCATGCTTGAGCGCCGTCCCGATCGAAGCATAAAGATGCGCGATATTGATCGTGATCGCTGCACCTGAAGCCAGGATAATCGCAATATATCCCCGCACCTCTTCCATCTTCAGTGCATCCTTCGGACGCCGGATCAGCATCAGATAATAAAAGCTGAAATTCACACCGAAGGCAATCATCGCAATTGTCAGAATCCACTGCTGCGCAGAGGTATAAGAGGCGCAGCTGGAATTCAATATGGCAAATCCTCCGGTACCTGCAGCACCAAACGACAGACAGACTGCATCAAACCAGTGCATCCGTGCAATCAGAAGCGCAGCAATGGTAATCAGCGTCATACCCAGATAAATCCGGTAAAGCGTCCGTGCATTATTCTTCACCTGAGGCACAAACTTCGATACCTCATAGCCGGGGCTCTCTGCCTTCATCAGGTTCATGTGGGAGCCGCCACGACTCGGAATCAGCATCAGAAGAAATACGAGGACGCCCATACCGCCGATCCAGTGTGTAAAGCTGCGCCAGAACAGGGATGCATGGCAAAGTGCCTCTACATCCGTGAGGATGGACGAACCGGTAGTCGTAAATCCGGAAACCGTCTCAAAAACAGCGTTCACATAATTGGGAATTTCACCAGTCAGCACAAACGGCAGCGCACCGTATGTACTGATCAGAAGCCAGGCGAGTCCTACTGCTACATAGCCCTCTCTGGTGTAGATCTGCATATTTTTCGGCTTGCGTCTGGAAAAAATTTCACCTGCCAGAATTGCAACCAGTGCAAGGATCAGATAGATCATTCCCTGCTTCTCCTGATACAGCACTGCGATCAACAGAGGTGCCAGCAGAAGGAAGCCCTCAATCTTCAACACCCAAGAAAGTACCCAGCCAATTACAGGATAATTCATTTCCTCATCCGTCCCCGCTCATCTTGCCAGAATATCACAAATATCGCCAAAACCAATATGTGTCGTCACCACGATGACGTGGTCCTCTGCCTGGAAGACATCCTGTCCACCCGGAATAATCAGCCTTCCTTCCCGAAGGATCCCTGCAATCAGGACATCCTTCTTCAGAGGCATGTCCGCCAGCCTGATCCCATTCAGCTTTGTATTCGGCTGAATCAGAAAATCCAGCGCTTCAACGTTCCCGTTCATCAGACGGTACAGGGTCTCAACATTGCTGTCAATACTGTTGTTTGTTGCACGGACATACTGAATGATCTTCTGCGTGGTCAGAAGCTTCGGGTTTACCACACTGTCAAGCTGCAGGGAATCAATGACCTCATTGAAATCCACATGGTTGACCTTTGTGATCACCTTCCTTTTGATTTTCTCCTGTGCAAACAGAGACAGAATTGCATTCACCTCATCGATTCCGGTACAGGCCACAAAGGCATCTGTATTCTCCAGATTTTCCTCCAGAAGAATATCCTGATCACTGCCATCCGCGCAATCAATGGTTGCCTCGGGAAAAATATCGTTGAGCTCCGCGCATCGCTTCGGATTCTTCTCGATAATCTTGACGTCAATTCCATTTTTGAGAAGAATCTGCGTCAGATAATACGTGATCTGTCCGCCACCGACAATTGTAACATTCTTCACCTTGTTGGTCTTCACACCGATTTTACGGAAAAAGGCGTTGACATCAGAGGGTGCAAGAATCACTGAGAGAATATCTCCGGCCACAGGAACGAAATCGCCATTCGGAATCAGAATAGAATTTCCCCGCTGGGCGATACAGATCAGTACGTTGTAGCCAATCTTCGCCGAAAAGTCCTTCAGTGGAGATCCAATGATCAGAGAATCTGCAGGAACCTTGAAGCGCAGCAGTGTGATCCGGTTTCCTGCAAAGCTGTCAATTTCCACTGCACTTGGGAACTGCATAAGATGTGCCATCTCCCGGGCCGCTTCCAGCTCCGGGTTGATAATCAATGAAAGATGCAATTCACTCCGCAGAAAGGCACGTTCCTCGGAATATACGGGATTACGAACCCTGGCGATCGTATAGCAGCCTGCCTTCTGGCGCGCGATCACACAGACCAGCAGATTCACCTCATCGCTCTCTGTAACCGCAATGACCATATCTGTGTGCTCAAGATCTGCCTCACACAGCACATTGTAGCTGGTTCCGTTTCCGGTAATGCCCATGACATCATAGATGGTAGAAATATCACGTACAATCTGCACATCCGTGTCTATCACTGTAATATTATGCTTTTCCTTGGAAAGCTGTGAAATCAGGGTCCTGCCGACCTTACCACAGCCAACAACAATAATCTGCATTACAACTCCCTCACTTAAATCATTCCGGATCCGTGCACTATGCAATAAATCTTTCCAGGATGAATGCCCGGTTCGATCAATGCATCCTCACAGCCCGTATACAAAACAGATGCTTTCCACGTAAAACACAATTAAATGATTATAGCACGCTGCCATTTTGCTTACAATCGAAAAATCAGACCTTCTCCGGATTTTCACCTGCCTTTTACCAAATGTAATGATCTCACTAATATGATCAGATTGAAGCGTTTCAGTAATATAAAATACTCATATCAATTTCACGATTTCAGAAAGTCGAAAGGATCTCCATTGTTGTGTATGAAATACATCAGGTGATACGCACAATTCAGGGAGACCCGCTCCTCCCGCAAAACCCTTCTGCACTCCTCTCTGTCTGCGAGAACAACCAGGATTTCCTCGCTCGCTTCCATAAAACGGTCACTGATCTGGCCATCCGCATATCCATACACTGTTGCACAGGATTCATCTGTCATTCCCACCGTTGTGTAGCGCGGCTCCTCATACATCCTGTCCGCCTGAATCGGAGTAAACGTCAGGCCAGTCTCTTCATGCATCTCCCGCACCGCTGCCTCCCGGAAGTTCTCACCCCGCTCTACGAGGCCCGCCGGAAGCTCATAGACATAATCACCGATCGGATAACGATACTGACGGATCAGGACCACCCGGTCTCTTTTCTCTCCATACAGGCTGTAGATGATCACGCCGTCCGCATGGTTGTCCCTTGTCCTGATTTTCAGCTCATCGATGGTCCTTGCACGGGATGCGACCATATAATGAGTCTGGTGTCCCTTGCTGTTGTGCCCGTCTACCGCATACATGCTCAGATACGGATTTTTTGTCAGCTGCTCAATTTTATCTATTTTTGCCATATCTCTGTGATTCTCCCTCGTCCTTTCTATGTTTCTCCATACTTCTGCATAGCTTCTCATCATTTACTGCCCGGATTCATGCATCTTCTGTTTCATTATATCCTCTCTTGAAGCGTTGTGAAGACACAAAAAAAGCTGTCGCCGAACTTCAGCGACAGCCTGTACATCCCGCAGCTATTAGTTTCTTCCCTTCAGCAGCGGTGAGAGACGCTTGTAAATCAGGAAGGTGATGATCACATCCAGCATTCCCTTGATGAAGGTAAAAGGCATATTAAATACGAACAGACTCTGTAAGATACTCTTTACGCCCGGGAATATTGCCTGGTATGCAGCAAGGATTGTCTCCTGGGGCATGAAATTATAATATACCGGATAAACCACCAGGAAATTAAACGGAACGGAAACAGCTGCCATCGCAATCGCTCCGATAAAGGATGCAAGAATTGCTCCCTTCTTTGTTCTGCTGACCTTGTAAATGCTTCCTGCAACACCTGTGAAAACTGCACCAAGCACGAAATTACAGAGCTCTCCAACCCCAAAGGACCCGGAAAACAGGCAGTGGATCAGGTTCTTGATCAGTTCAATCAGGATACCGCAAACCGGACCCATGGAAAATGCCCCGAGCAATGCCGGAAGATCTGAGAAATCCAGCTTGACAAAGGAAGGCATCAGCGGCGCCGGAATCTCAATCAGCTGCAGCACAAAGGCAATGGCGGCCAGAATGCCGGTCACTGCGATATAATGGGTGGTCCTGCTGCGTCCTTTAGTTACATGTAATGCGCTTGTGTTTGTAGTCTCTGCCATAACAATCTCCTCTTTTCTTTTTCGCGCATCCCCTGGCCCGGGTATGCGGATCTGAGAGATCTTCAA
>JBJEMO010000217.1:0-5476 GCA_051879715.1 Bilifractor sp. | reverse complement strand
GCCTTTCTTAAAAATCATACTCGATAGCCTTTATCCACATAAGTTTGGTGCCCCTTGGATTATGTTGCATTGCAATGGTGTTGACGATCGCATATCTCTACGTGATTTTGGCTGTCGCCAATGGCTTTTTCAGGCCGACATTCCCGAAAAACGCAAGGAAAAAATAGAACGTTCCCATAAGGCGGCGTTTCTGTTTGCAACAGCGATTGACAGCATATTGCTTCTTTTGGTTGCGGCTGTTTTCCTGTGGTCACTTTATTCCGCTTGGATCAATAGCGATGAGGACAGAATTGTCATGATGATACTTACAGGCGGTTTCATCGGGGGAATTTTAAGTTATCCCGCTGTTGAACTGGCATTCAGAATTTCTGATTGGTGGAATGCATTCAAGGAGGCGTGTAAGTAAAAGCGCTTTTGTCGTTCATGCGCGGCAAAAAGCAAGTTACATACGAGCCATCATATTTTCCCCATGTTAAACAGAGCTGGTTTTTAAATCAGCTCTGTACTGCTTTCACAGCAAAATTACCCGAATAAAATAAATGATAGATGATAAAAACGTTAACTTCTGCAGAAATCTCCGCTATTCTAGATAAGAGTGGCAAAGCAAACGTTTGCCGGAGTATTTCGGAAAATGTTAAGTCTTACAAAAGCAAGAACTATATATAAGTATTCGGCGGGTTTAGAAGCTGTCGGGAAAAACGGGAGGACACAGTGATGAAGGAACAGTTTGCATTTGAAAACGGAACGGACAAACATATGATGTTGAAAGAATTATGCATCGGAATTGAAAGACACCTCAATTTAGCGAACAATGGAGACAAAGGGAGCTTTATTAGCGTAGCTACTACTTTGAGACAATGCAGCGAATACATTGCCAAGCAGTATCTCTTTTATTTCGGAGAAAGCCTTGGGAAAAAGGGTCGAAAAGATTCGCTGTTTGAAATGTTGAAAAGGCTGGAGCCGTTGTTTCAACTGTATCAAAAAGATATATACGGAAAAGAATTTACGAAAACCATGCATAGAATAAGAAGTGCAACAAACCCTCACGTTCATCTAAACGAGGACAGTCGCATCAGGGTTATGCTGCTGACAGGGCTTGCCGAGGATTTGGACGCTCTGCTGCCCCAGTTTTATGAAGATATTCCGAATAAGCTGAAGAAACCACGGACAGAACAGGAAGTTGAAGAGAACGCCTCTGAGGAATATCTTGCAGAGAAGAAAAGGACGAGAGAAAACAAAGAGAAAATGAGAGAATACCAGAATAAATCACTTTGGAAATTGGCGTGCGATTATTGGTCTCCGGTCAAGCGAAACGCCCCATGGGTGGAGTTTGACGCGGCAGATTATAAAGAATACCCATTGCTTATGAAGACCGTTTACAGGATTTGGTATGACGAACAGAACAGAGCTTTGCAAGAAAAGATGCATCGGGCATCCCTGATAGCACGAATGTTCTTTATGTTGGCATTGGTGCTTTGGATGGCTGTTACTTTGGGAGGGATGGCTCTGATTATCTGGCTGTTTCTGCCGGTTATGCGGACATTTCTCCACCAAGGCAATATGGCGATTGCGTTTATCTTATTGGTTGCGTTTGGCTTCGCACTTTTCTACTTTGTCTTCCTTTCCTGTAAGGCATTCAAAAAATTTGGACAAAAGCTGCTGTAAAGGATATATAGCATTCGTATTAATACAGGATTTTCAATTCTTTAGAAAGGCGGAACATCGAAATGGCCGATTTTAGATTTGCAAGGAATTTATCGGGACATCCGAAGCTTAAAAAAATCTGCGCAGACATCGAGGAAGATATATACCGTGGATTCAAAGATGACAAAAAAGCCATTGCCGACGCAAGCATGGACGTAAAACTGGCAGCGGCATATATAAAGGAACAGTTTGCATTTTGTGCGGAAAAAACCGAATATGATGCTTCCGTGCTGGATGAATTCAATGAAGCTTGGAGTATGCGCAATATTTTGGATGACATGGAGAATCTTTCGGAAGATCGCAGAAGCATCAACAAAGCGGGCACCATTGCAGAGGATATGAACGATGTGCTGCTGTATCTCTTTTTAAGACGTATCCCTGAAGAACTCAACTGTCCAATGCAGCCAACGGATGAAGAAGAGGAAATGAACTACATGGATAAATCCGTGTGGGAAATTGCCCGTGATTTCCATGCGCCGCTCCAACGCGAAGCACCATGGATTCTGCACGACGCCAGTTACTATGATGACGCTAGTATGGTGCGTTATCAAAATGATCTGTTTGACTGGTTTGACCGGCAGGATAAGGAGGCACAGAAAAAGGTGATTCAAGCAGTAAAAGTTTTTAAGTTCCAAAAACGCGCGGCGATGTGTTTGCTAATCCTTGTAATGTTACCCGGGGTGATGATTGCATTTGCGGAACTGGCCATCTATGCGTGGCTGTCTGACCGGGTGATTGGATGGTTTACCAGCGTAGGTCATCTTACAGCAGCGGGGACTCCTTTTTTCTATTGGATGTTTACAGGAGTCGCATATGCCGTTTTCGGCATCTCTTTGTATGAGCTCAATAAGTATATCATGAAGAAGATAGACAAATTGCATCTTTTTTAGCTGCAAAATGTTAATTCTCCAAAAGGTGAACGCTATATAAAAAGTGAAGCGGTATTTGATAGCCGCAAAATGACAACTGAAATTTGGAGGTATTCCTATGAACAAAACAATTATCTGCAATATTCCCATGAAACCCAATATGGAGAAAACGGTATATGCCTGCAATGATACGTCGCTGCATGTTTCGGAAAAACCGGTATACTATCCGATCAGTGCCCTTTTTTCCCGTGTTATACAACCCGGCAATCAGGTGGATGTGCTGATGCTTGTCAAAAAAGACAACAAAGATTTCTGGAAGCAGAATGCTGACTGTTTGGAAGATGAGCTGAAAGAGGCAAACGAAGAATTGAAGCAGGCAAACAACGGCGTTGGCGCAGTGCTCAGCTTTAAAATGCTTGACACGGATTTTGAAGAAAGCCGTGCGGTGCATGAACAGCTTATGGGCGCTCTGGTTGATGAAATCAAAGACGGCTCCCATATCATCGCGGACATCACCTTCGGGCCCAAGGATGTGCCGATCATCGTATTTGCGGTGCTTGGCTTTGCAGAAAAGTCGCTTGGATGCGAGGTGGATCACATTATTTATGGACAGGCGAATTTTGAAAACGGCAGGCCGGTCAATACGAAAATTTGCGATATGTCCCCCCTTTATTATCTTGCATCGACTGCTGCCACTGTTTGCGGGGAAAATCCTGAACGGGCGAGAAAAACGCTGACGGAATTGATTTCACTATAAATCGGTGGAGGTAATGGGATGGGGAGGAAAGAAGAATATAGGAGCTTGATTCAAGCATCGCCGCTGTTTGAACTTGAACGGGACAGCGATGCTTACAGGGTGGAAGAACTCAAGATGATAGCCGACCTCTATAACTATATGACGGCGTTTAATCATGATTACGAAAATTACGGCTTAGAAATTACTGAGGTAGCGAAGGAATGTATCAATTACTATGATCCTCAGAAGAAGGATTTTCTCAGTTATTTTATAAGTTCGTTAACCAGAAAAAGAAATACGGTGGCTGCTACAGAAGATTACTCACGCAAAACCGGCGGAATGGTTCACACCGAACATGCAACCCGACGTTTAATAGAATATAAACGCTTCCAGCGGAATTTTGAACAGTTTCAAAGAGGGTACGAACAGCTAAAACGATTGGCAGCAAAGCGAGGAACGTCGGTTTCCCTTGACTTGATCAAAGAATTAGCGGCAAACTGTGAAATCACCGAGCAAACTGCTTGGAAAATTGTCGAAATGGAGGAAAATCAATTCGACCCATATGACGAACTGATAGAAGCTGCTGCAGTACAGTTTGGGTGTACTGTAAAAAAAGCAAGAGAAACTGCTGAAATAGCGGAGGCGAAAGTGCTAAGCGCTACCGTTTACGATGATGAGAATGAGCGGTCAATATTGGATAGCATCGCGGACGATGGAAAAAACCCGGAGGAAATTCTGTTGGAAGAAGAGTCCAACATATCCATCAGAAGAATTTTATCCCAGCTTGATAACTTTTACAATACACTTCAGGAACGGCAAAAGCCGCTTTTATCCGTTGTAATCACATTTAAGCTATTGGACAGTGAGGATGCGGCTGAATGGATAGACCTTTTGGATTCTGGGGAGTATGATTTTGCGAACAGGGCTTGTATAGACTTTTATAGGCGAGAAAAACGAATTCTCAGTCAAAAAGAGATAGCGGCAAAATTTGACAAAATCGAAGCAAGCGTCAGCCGTACTGTGAATGATTTTCTAAGGAAATTAAAGGAAGAATTACGAAAGCCACATCAGTAAGAGTAGAGTCAGAAGGAGGTTTTTCTATATGAGCAATAAAGATTCCCGGAAAAGCGGTCGGGAAAAGACAGTTCGTGCTGCGAAAATTGATACATACATATCCGATTATTTTATGAGCACTCTGGCGGATAAGCTTATTCAACAGAGTAGATCAAATGTGTTCCATCTGGAAGGAGACGGAAAAATGATAGAAAAAATCGATGCAGAGGCACTGTATGAAAAAGGCGTTCAGTATTACAATGGCGAAGGCGTGCCTGTGGATAAGGAAAGGGCTCTCCTTTTATTTGAACAGGCTGCGCAGTTGGGGTGTATCGAAGCCCAAGCCGATTGCAGCGCCATGTATTATGATGGCGAAGGGACAGAAGCTGATTTTGAAAAAGCATTCTACTGGACTGAGAAAGTCGCACAGCAGGGAGATGCAGATGCCCAAAGGGCTTTGGGCGTGGCGTATTATAGAGGCGACGGAACGGAAATTGATTACGAAAAGGCGCTGTACTGGTTTGAAAAAGCCGCAGAGCAGGGAGACGATTGTGCGCAGAACTGTTGTGGCAATATGTATTACCAGGGAACCGCAACTGGCGAGCGAGATTGTGAAAATGCATTGTACTGGTTTGAGAAGGCCGCAGAGCAAGGGTACGCTTTAGCGCAGCGCAAATGCGGCGAGATGTACTTATCTGGCGAGGGAACCGAAGCCAATCCTGAAAAGGCACAATATTGGCTGAAAAAATACGATGAGACAACCAAGATGACGCCTCAAAAAGAATTTGAACTTGCCTGTACACTTTACAAAGGCGAGGGAGTAACCGCCAATCCGGAAAAGGCGCTGTACTGGTTTGAGCAGGCCGTTGAGCACGGCCATGACGAGGCACCGTATTATTTGGGGAATATGTATTACAGAGGGGAAGGAACGCAGACCGATAAAAAGAAAGCGCTTTCTCTGTTTAAGAAGGCCGCGGAAAAAGGGTATTCGGAAGCGCAATATACCTGTGGCACGATGTATTACAAGGGCGAGGGAACACCGGTGGATATGAACCAGGCGTTCTTATGGATGGAAAAAGCAGCGGAGCAGGGGCACGCATTGGCTAAGGGCTTT